>CAZOBT010000154.1:0-5814 GCA_964578025.1 uncultured Rhodocyclaceae bacterium
AGTCAGTTTACGCCGGAGGGGAAGTGGCGGGGGTTGGGGGAGTTTATTGATTTGCCGGGGGTTTATGTGGCGGGGCGGTTGGATGCGGATAGTGAGGGGCTGTTGTTGTTGACTGACGATGGCAAATTGCAAGCGCAGATCGCTGACCCGCGTTTTAAGCTCGAAAAAACCTACTGGGCGCAAGTCGAAGGCATTCCCACGGCGGAGGCGATTAACACGCTGCAACGCGGGGTGCGTTATGCTGATGTTTTAACCCGCCCTGCCCATGCCCGCCTGATTCCCCCGCCTGCAAACCTCTGGCAACGCGAGCCACCGATTCGGGTGCGGCAAGCGATTCCTGACCATTGGCTGGAGCTGAAAATCCGCGAGGGCAAAAATCGGCAAGTACGGCGCATGACGGCGGCGGTGGGCTTTCCGACCTTGCGCCTTGTGCGCGCCGCGATTGGACAACTACCCCTCGGCGACCTCGCCCCCGGCACTTGGCGGCTATTAGAAGGCACAACGGCGGAATTGTGGGCAAAATTGTGCGGTAACGCCGCCGACCCAAGCGCGTTAAGGCAAAAACGTGGACAATCGCGCCGCGATTCTTCGATGGAGAACTAAGATGCCGCAGCAAACACCAGTCACCCCACCCGCCAAGCCATTCTCACACCTTGGCAGTTTCCTGATTCGTCACCTTGTGGCGTTGCTGGCTCTGAGCGCGTTCACCGCCCAAGCCGCCACGCCACGCGCCGCCGAAGACATGGATTCGCCCGTCATGAGCAGCGACGCGCCGTTTCAACGTTTTGCTAATCCGAAAAATACGAAGCCAACACCAGTTGCTAACACGGGCACTAAAGCTGGGAAAAATCGGGGGGGACGTGGTGTGAAGGCACATTCTGGCGGTAAAAAGAAACGATAAAGGAATTGTCATGAATAAATTTTTTATCAATAAAGCGATGTGGCGTGGTGTGGGTTTATGGCTTGGCCTTACCTTGGGCAGCTTAGGCGTGGCGCAAGCCGAGATGCCTCGGATGGAATTAACCGCTGGTTTTTATCGTTTAGAAAGCGAAGTCGCGGCGAATGATGGCGATCGGCAACTGGGTTTGATGGGGCGGCGCAGCTTGGGGGCGAATCAGGCGATGTTGTTTGTCTTTGAACGTGTCGGGCAGCATTGCATGTGGATGAAAAATACCTTTTTGCCCCTGTCCGTGGCTTTTTTAGATAAAGAGGGGCGGATTTTGAATATTGAAGAGATGCAGCCACAAACCGAAAACAACCATTGTGCCGCAGCACCGGGCGCGGCCTTTGCCTTGGAAGTGAATCAAGGGTGGTTTGCGCAAAAAGGGATCAAAGTTGGGCAGAAAATCGGTGGCATTGAACGTGCACCGCAGCCGCGTTAATTGGCATTAGGTGTCTGTGTTATGCCTGATTATTCACGCTGGTCGGTGCATTTACCGCGTGTTGCTGTGCCTGCGCCGTTGCGCCCGTGGTTACAAGAACCTGCTTCCTTAACCGCCCGTTGCCAACGTCATTGCCACACCTTTCGCGTGCAGTTGCTACGGCATGAATTAAGCCCGCCCTTGGTGCATGAAACCCAAGGGAAAACAAACAAGGGAAAAAGCCGCCAACTGGCTTGGGTGCGCGAGGTGTTGTTGCACTGTGATGGCGAACCCGTGATTTTTGCCCATACTGTGTTGGCAACTCCGGCACGCGGGCAATTACGGCAATGGCTGGCGGGCTTGGGGTCGCGTTCGCTCGGCTCTTTACTTTTTAAGCATAAAAGTTTCCGCCGAGGGGCGATTGAATTCTTGCGTTTAGACGCACGTCATCCCCTGTATCGGCAAGCCAAAAATGCCATGCGCCAAACCGCAGAAAAGGGGAGCTTGCCCCCGGTGTTATGGGCGCGGCGGTCTACGCATTATCTGGGAATGCAGCATGTCACGGTGGTCGAGGTATTTTTACCAAGGGTCTTACAATTGACCACGCCGCCCTAGGGGGGAATTCGGGTACACTCTGCGGCATTATTTGGCAGTTTTATTGATAAACAATACTCCGGGAGGCAACAGTCGTTGCATCACCTCGGGGCTTATTAGGAGATACGAACGTGTTTGGAAAGTCCGCTGCTACCTCACCCGCTAAATCAGAAGCCCGTCCCAACCGCATCGACAGCCTAATCGGCCCCGGCACGACAGTTGAGGGCAATATCCGCTTTGTCGGCGGTTTGCGTATCGAAGGCGAAATTAAAGGCGATGTAAACGTTGATCCTTCTGAATCCGGCGTACTGATGCTGGGGAATTCTGGTGTAATTAACGGCAATGTGCGCGTTAGCCATTTAGTGGTTGATGGCACGATCAATGGCAATGTCTACGTCAGCGAAGCCATCGAACTCAGCCCCACCGCGCGCATCTTTGGCGATATTGAATACGGTGGCTTAGAAATGCACATGGGCGCAACGGTGCAAGGCAGCCTGAAACCAATGGCAAAAGCGTCACAAGAATAATTGAATAAATCGTAACCCCCCTGCCTCCGGCGTACCCATTCTTGATCAAGGGTGGGAGTTAAAACCGCAAAAGATCAATGTGTTACAACTCTCCCCCTGCCAAGGGGGAGTACCCCAAAGGGGGGAGGGGGTATGAAGTAAAAGCGGTTGACAAAAGTGGTCTGACCGCTTGGCGGGTTCTCTGGTTTGGGGTATCGTTGCAGGTTTTTTCTCCGGGCTTAGCCCGGCATTCCTACGCGACCTAAAACACAGGAGTTCAGGATGGATAAGGACTTGCGCGAGGCAGCCCTCGAATACCACCGCCTACCCACCCCCGGTAAAATTTCCGTTCGCCCGACCAAGGGCTTAACTAACCAACGCGATTTAGCATTAGCCTACTCTCCCGGTGTTGCTGCGGCGTGTGATCTGATTGTGGAAGACCCGGCGGCAGCCGCCGAAATGACTTCCCGCGCTAACTTGGTTGGTGTGGTCACTAACGGGACAGCGGTCTTAGGGTTGGGCAATATTGGCCCCCTAGCTGCCAAACCTGTGATGGAAGGCAAAGGTTGCCTGTTCCAAAAGTTTGCAGGCATTGATGTTTTTGACATTGAACTCGCCGAAAACGACCCCGATAAGTTAATCGACATGATTGCCGCCTTAGAGCCAACGCTCGGCGGGATCAACCTCGAAGACATTAAAGCCCCTGAATGCTTCTATATTGAAAAGAAGCTCAAAGAGCGGATGAAAATCCCCGTCTTCCATGACGACCAACATGGCACGGCGATTATTTCTGCCGCTGCGATGCTGAATGGCTTAGAAGTCATTGGCAAAGACATTAAGGATGTCAAAGTTGTCTGTTCTGGCGCGGGTGCAGCCGCCATTTCCTGTTTGGATTTGTGGTGCAACTTAGGCATTACGCGCAGCAACGTCACCGTGTGCGACTCGAAAGGCGTGATCTATGTTGGGCGTGAAGCCAATATGGAAGCCAACAAAGCCCGTTATGCACAAGACACCAATCAGCGCACCTTAGCCGATGCGATTGTGGGCGCAGATGTGTTCTTAGGCTTGTCCACCGCTGGCGTGTTGAAGCCAGAAATGGTTAAGACGATGGCAGAAAATCCTTTGATTTTCGCCCTCGCCAACCCCACCCCCGAAATCATGCCGGAATTGGCGAAAGAAGCCCGTCCCGATGTCATCATCGCCACGGGGCGGTCTGACTATGCCAACCAAGTCAATAACGTATTGTGCTTCCCCTTCATCTTCCGTGGTGCATTGGACGTAGGTGCAACCACCATTACCGAAGAAATGAAGCTGGCCTGTGTGCGGGCGATTGCTGATTTGGCGCGTGCCGAAGTTGCCGATGAAGTGGCAATGGCCTACCCCGGCGAAACCTTAGAATTTGGGCGGGAATACCTGATTCCTAAGCCCTTTGATCCACGCTTGATTATGAAAATTGCCCCTGCGGTGGCGCAATCAGCGATGGATTCTGGCGTGGCAACCCGTCCGATCAAGGACATGGTGGCGTATACCGAAAAGCTGAAAGAGTTTGTCTATCACACCGGCGTAGGGATGCGTACCATCTTTATCGCTGCCAAGCGTGGGCAAACCAAGCGCATGATTTATGCCGAAGGTGAAGATGAGCGTGTTTTACGCGCCGCCCAAATCGTCATCGACGAAAAACTGTGCTTCCCCATCATCATCGGTCGCCCCGAAGTGGTCTTACACCGCTTAGAAAAAGCCGGTTTGCGTATGCAGCCCGGTGTCGATTTTGAACTGGTTGACCCGGCAAAAGACGAGCGTTACCGCGAATGCTCTACGGCTTACCATAAGTTGATGGCACGCCGTGGTGTAACCCCAGAAATTGCCAAAACCGCCTTACGGCGCAGCCATACCCTGATTGGCGCGATGTTGCTCAAACTCGGTTACGCTGACGGGATGTTATGTGGAATGAATGGGCAGTTCCCCAAGCATTTGAAGGTCATTCAAGATGTGATCGGCAAACGCCAAGGTAGCAATGTCTTAGCAGCAATGAACTACTTGATGTTGCCCGGTCGTTCGCTGTTCCTTTGCGATACCCATGTGAACGAAGACCCAACTGCCGAAGAAATTGCGGAAATGGCGATGATGGCAGCAGAAAACGTGCGCCGTTTTGGCATTCATCCAAAAGTCGCCTTGTTGTCGCACTCCAACTATGGCTCAAGCAGCAGCCCCTCGGCGTTAAAGATGAGCCGCGCCTCTGCGATTCTCGCCGCGATGACCAATGGCGAATTGGAAGTGGATGGCGAAATGCACGGTGACTCGGCTTTGTCAGAGGAAATCCGCCGTGGCGCATACCCTGACACCCCATTAAAGGGCGAAGCCAACATCATGATTATGCCGAACATTGATGCGGCTAACATTTCCTACAATCTGTTAAAGATGACAGGTGGTGAAGGCGTGACGATTGGCCCAATCCTAATGGGTGCAGCCCGTCCGGTGCATGTGTTGACTTCGACCTCTACGGTACGCCGTTTGGTGAATATGACGGCTCTCGCGGTTGTCGAAGCGGCGGCACGGTAAGCGACGATGGCACGTTATCCACAACGTGTCGTGTGCTTGACCACGGAAACCGTGGAAGTGATGTATGCCTTGGGGGCGGCGGAACGGGTAGTTGGAATTTCTGGCTATACCGTGCGCCCACCCGAGGCACGCAAAGAAAAGCCCAAGGTGTATGCCTTTACCAGTGGTGACATTGACAAGATTCTGGCGGTGTCGCCCGATCTGGTACTGACCTTTTCTAACTTACAAGCCGACATTGCCCGCGACTTAATCAAAGCCGGAATCCCCGTCCATGCCTTTAATCAACGTAGCGTTGATGACATTCTAGGCATGATTGAAACCGTGGGTCGCCTCCTTGGTTTAGAAGCCAAAGCTTTAGCATGGGTTGCCGACCTAGAAGCGCAAATTGCGCAAACCCGTGACATTGCCGCCCAGCAGCTTGCTGCCGCCGGTGGGCAAGCCCCGCGTGTGTATTTTGAAGAATGGAATGACCCGCTCATCAGCAGCATTCGCTGGGCTTCAGAATTGATTGAAATTGCTGGTGGCATCGACATTTTTGCGGCGCAAAGTCATGCCCAAAGTGGGCGAGATCGGATTATTGCTGATCCGCATCAAGTCATTGCTTTGCAACCTGAGGTAATTATTGGTTCGTGGTGTGGTCGGCGTTTCCGCCCAGAACAGGTGGCAGCGCGACCCGGCTGGGACACAATCCCAGCGGTGCAAACTGGGCGATTACATGAAATGAAATCCGCCATCATTTTGACCCCCGGCCCCGTCGCCATCAGCGAAGGTCTCCCGCAATTGCTGCAATTACT
>CAZOBT010000155.1:0-5785 GCA_964578025.1 uncultured Rhodocyclaceae bacterium
CAATTTGGGTGTTTTACCGCCAAAATAAAGAGCCAGATCGAGAGCTAGATCGTTTGTCACAGCTTAACGGCAAACGCATTGCGATTGGGCAAGAAGGTAGTGGGGTGCGTGCTTTAGCGACGAAATTTCTCAATGCCAACCAAATGCCATTGGATGCCCAACACGCGCTACCGCTGAGTGGTGACAAGGCCGCTGCCGCCTTAGAAAAAGGCGAAATTGATGCAATGTTTGTCATTGCCGCGCCCGAGGCAAAAATTGTGCAGCAGTTGTTGCATGTGCCGGGAGTGCGCTTGCTCAATTTTGCCCAAGCCGATGGCTATACCCGTTATTTCCCTTTCCTCTCGCACATTGATTTCCCCGAAGGCGCAGTGGATTTGTACAAAAACATTCCGCCGCACAATACCAAACTGGTCGCCGCAACCGCCAATCTCGTGGTACGTGCCGACCTGCATCCGGCAATGACAAATTTGCTGTTGCAAGCTGCCACGGAAGTGCATGGCAAAGCTGGATTCTTCCAAAAGAATGGCGATTTCCCCGGCGTAAAGGATTACAGCTTACCGATTGCCGAAGATGCTGAGCATTTCTACAAATCGGGGCCACCGTTTTTGCAGCGGTATTTACCGTTTTGGTTAGCGGTGTTGATCGACCGCTTATTGGTAATGCTCGTCCCCATCTTGGCCTTGGTCTTGCCTTTAGTGAAAGCCGCCCCGGCGATTTACACCTGGCGGATTCGCTCAAAGATTTTCCGTTGTTATGGCGAGCTAAAGTTTTTAGAGGACGAAATCCGCGACAACTTCCAAGCCGAAAAAGCCGAGCAATACGAGAAGGAAATCACCACCTTGGCGCATACTGCCGAGAACCTTTCCATCCCCGTCGCCTTCTCGGACATGCACTACACCCTGCGCGAGCATATTGATTTGGTGCATGAGATTTTGAAGCGCAAGGTGGAAGCCATCAGCCCCAGTACATCAAACATGCCCTGACGTTTCTCTCCCCTCTTGCTGCACAATATGCCGTCCGCAAGATGGTTTTATTGTGCGCTGCAAGAGTGCATGTTTTTGGGTGATGTGACATGATTCGAAAATACTTGACTCGGCTGGTCGAGAATTAATTTTTACCATGCAGTAGATGCCACCGAGCAAGTAAGCACCGCGCTGTTCTAGGTGTTGTTATCTCACCAACCTAAAACGAAAAAATCATGAAAATACTTTTTGTGTGTATGGGGAATATTTGCCGTTCACCCACGGCAGAGGGAGTGTTCCGCCATCTTATCCAACGCCATCAACTTAGCGATTTCATAGAGATCGACTCCGCCGGAACACATGGCTACCATGTCGGCGAAGCTCCTGATAGCCGCACGCAACGTGCTGCCAAATTGCGTGGCTACGATTTGTCACAACTCCGCGCCCGTAAAGTTGCCCCCCAAGATATTGATTATTTTGATCTTGTGTTAGCGATGGATAAAACCAACCTCGATAACTTAAAGCGGTTGTGCCTGCCCGAAAAACATGAGCGATTACATTTGTTCATGGATTATGCCGAACACTTTGATGAGGAAGAAGTCCCTGACCCGTATTATGGCCTTGGGCATAACTTTGATATGGTCATCGACATGGTAGAAGATGCCGCGAATGGCTTGCTGGCTTCCATGATAAAAAGCGGAGCAATTCCTAACACAACACCTAAAACCAAGACCAAATCAAAAAAGGTCTAGTAAGGCACATTAAATATGCTTTACTAGACCTTAGACCAAACAGCAAACAGCATCAAATTCCTAGCCTCCGTTGTCGGAGGCTTAATTTTTAGCTCAATAGTTAACTGATTAGCGCGTTTCGACCTGCACTAATGCTTCACCCTCTGCCAACACTGGAGCTGGACGACGGGCACGACCGAGCTGAACGGGTGCAGCCACATTACCGCGTGTAGTTGCTGCTTCTGACTTGGTTGCTACCAAAACCAAACCTGCCGCTGCTAAGGTCTGTGTCAAATCTTGGCTGACCACCGCACTTGGTGCGGCAACAACTGGCGCAGGTTCAACAGGCTCTGGCACAACAGGAGCAACAGGCTGCGCTTGCTGTTCAGCAATGGCATCAAATACCGTTTCAGTTTCAATCGTGTTCCCTAGGCTTAAGGCTGCGCCACTGCTCTCTTCCAGTGGTAAAGGTAAGGTCACATTGACATCGGCAGTTAATGGTTCTGGATTTGCCGTAACGGCTACCGCATCAAAAACAGCATCAACCGTTGCTTGTACTTCAACAACAGGCGGCTCAACCTTGTCACTTGTTGCTTGCTCTGGCGCAATGGTTGCCGCAGGAGGAACATCATCCAAGGTAATAATAATGCGTGGCGCATTGTCATTATCCTTGTGAGAATTTGTCGGCAAAGGCTCTGGAATCACGACGATTGGTGTTGTGTCCACAAACGCAGATTCAGGAATAATGACCTGACCATCTTGGTTTAATGGCAACTCAGCATGTTCATGGTAACGCCGTTCTCCACGCATCCGGCGATTACGCCCACGCCCCCGCCGTGGGTTAGTTGAGGTTTCTTCGCTACCCGCTGCATTCCCAGCTTCTGCTTGTACCTGCGCAGACGATGTAGCATCCGTTGCCACATCAAGCAATGGCGAGTTTGTATTGCCACTTGTACTAGGAGTGCCAAGATCAAGCACCGCTTGTTCTGCAACAACACTCGTGCTGGCTGTTTCGACCACAGGGACAGCAGACATGATGACATGAGGGGTAACTAACTGTGCCGTTGGCAGCACATTCGCGGTGGTTTGCTCTGATTTCGCCTCTTTGGCCTCAGTACCCACCGCATTAGCACCGTTGTCTGACACCGGCACTGGGCGTTCGCGTTTGGGGCGACGTTCTTGCCGTGTTTGATGTTGTGCTGACGTTTCAGAAGGTGCTGTTACCGCAGGTGTTTGATTGGCAGCGGCTTTAGTTCCTTGTGCTGCATTATTTTGTTGCCGCTCGGTACGTTCGGCACGCTCTTGGCGGGGGGCGCGTTCGGGTCGCTCTTGACGCTCACCACGTTCAGCACGCTCAAATCTGTCCTTGCCTTCTTTCGGTTCTTTAGCGTCCTTATCTTCGTCACGGCGAGCATTAGGATTGCCCTTGCCGTTGTTTTGACGACGATTTTCTGGGCGTTCGCGTTTGCCGTCACGGCCTTTATTACCGTGATTGGAGCGGGCTTGCGGCTCAACAGGAGCAGGGGCGGGCGCGACTGGGGCGGCGGCTGGCGTACCACGGAAGAAGGCTGCAATCTTTGCCCAGAAACCAAGGGGCGCGGGGGCTGGCGCAACCGCTTTTAGCGTTTCAACCGGACGTTGCTTTTCTTCAACCACAGGAGCGGGTTGCGCAGGCGTAATGTTCTTAATCGCGGCTTCTTGGCGGGGTTTGCTGGCTTCGGCTTGCGTATTGGACTGCTTAACGATTTCCTCGCTGGGCAATTCCATCAGCTTATAAGACGGCTCACGCACCTCATCGCCATGTACATCATCATGACGTAAGCGGGTAATCGTATGCGCAGGCGTTTCCAAATGAATGTTTGGAATCAACAAGATGCTGACACGGTGACGTAATTCGATCGCCTGAATATCGCCCCGTTTTTCGTTCAACAAGAAGGTCGCGACATCGACTGGCACTTGAATGTGCACCGCCGCCGTGTTTTCCTTCATGGTTTCTTCTTCAAGAATACGCAGGATATGCAGTGCGGCAGATTCGGTTGAACGAATATGTCCAGTTCCCGTACAACGGGGGCAAGGGATATAGCTGGTTTCTGCCAAGGCGGGACGCAAACGTTGGCGTGACAATTCCATCAAACCAAAGCGGCTGATCTTGCCCATTTGTACCCGCGCTCGGTCAAAGCGCAGTGCATCACGCAAGCGGTTTTCGACTTCGCGTTGGTTCTTAGGGTTTTCCATGTCGATAAAGTCGATCACGATCAAACCGCCCAAGTCACGCAAACGCAACTGCCGCGCTAATTCGTCGGCAGCTTCCAAGTTGGTTTTTAGCGCGGTGTCTTCAATATCCGCACCCTTGGTCGCACGTCCAGAGTTCACATCCACCGCCACCAAGGCTTCGGTATGGTCGATCACAATCGCCCCACCCGACGGCAAACGCACTTCCCGTGCAAAGGCGGTTTCGATTTGATGTTCGATTTGGAAACGTGAGAACAAAGGCACGTCATCGCGGTAACGTTTGACGCGACTGACATTCCCCGGCATGACCTGACCCATAAAGGCTTCGGCTTGCTCAAAAATGTCATCGGTATCAATGAGAATTTCGCCAATTTCGGGTTGGAAATAATCACGGATCGCGCGAATGACCAAGCTACCTTCTTGATAAATCAACAGAGGAGCTTTTTGTTCTTTGGACACGCCTTCAATGGCACGCCACAACTGCATCAGGTAATTCAAATCCCATTGCAGTTCTTCGACTTTGCGCCCAATCGCGGCTGTCCGTGCAATCAAGCTCATGCCTTGTGGCACGTCAAGTTGATCCATGGTTTCGCGCAATTCAGCACGCTCATCGCCATCAACCCGCCGTGAAACGCCGCCACCACGCGGGTTATTCGGCATTAACACAAGGTAACGCCCAGCGAGCGAAACAAAGGTGGTTAAGGCTGCACCTTTGTTGCCACGTTCGTCTTTATCGACTTGAACAATCAGTTCTTGCCCTTCTTTCAAGGCTTCGTTAATCCGTACCCGCCCAGCTTCTGCACCGGGTTGGAAATAGATACGAGAGACTTCTTTGAAGGGTAAAAAGCCATGCCGATCGGCACCATAATCTACGAAAGCCGCTTCTAAACTTGGCTCAATGCGGGTAATCACCCCTTTGTAGATATTGCTTTTACGTTGTTCTTTGGCGGCTGATTCAATATCGAGGTCAATCAGTTTTTGACCATCGACAATGGCGACACGTAATTCTTCAGCCTGTGTCGCATTAAAAAGCATGCGTTTCATATTGTTTTGGAGCTCCAGCGCGTTCGGCCGTAGGAGCTTCCTTGCAGGAGCGACGAGTTCAGTTGTGGTACTGCGTCATGAATTTTTTGTTTTTCAGGGCGTTCTCGACAACCAAAATTTATTGTGCCGCTACAAAGATCGAGGGGGACATCTTTTTTTCTTGTCCCAAAAAGCCTGCGAGAGGAATTCCGTGCGTGCCTAAGGCGTGTGATTCAAGTAGTATCGCTACTTTTGGTGAGCGAACTTAACCAGTTGATTTACGCTATTCTGGCCTGTGATATGCACAGGTAAGACACTGGGCCTGCCGTGTTGCTTGTAATTATTTCGCTTTAGCAATCTAGTCGATACAAGCAAAACCTAAGCACGATGGTAACGCATTAGGGGAAAGATACGGTCTGACGGCGCAGAGGCTCTTGCAGAAGCTGGCGCAAATCGCGGTGCAGTATATTTCAAAATGACGGCCTCTGGTAGCAATTCTGTCACCCATGTGGTGATCAATGAAGAAGAACAAGGACAACGAATCGATAACTATTTGATTCGTTATGGTAAAGGTGTGCCAAAAAGCCATATTTACCGCATTGTGCGTAGTGGTGAAGTCCGGGTAAATCGTGGGCGAGTCGATGTGACATATCGTTTACAAACTGGTGACCAATTACGCATTCCCCCCATGCGCGTCGCCCAGCGCAGCGTTTCTGACCTTGAAAACGCGGCAAAAGCCCAAGTGCAACTCCCGGTTTTATTTGAAGATGAGGCGTTATTAGTCATCGACAAACCCGAAGGGATTGCGGTGCATGGGGGTAGTGGTGTGAGTTTTGG
>CAZOBT010000156.1:0-3339 GCA_964578025.1 uncultured Rhodocyclaceae bacterium
TGGCGTAGTGCAATTGGTGGGAAAAGAAGGCAAGGGTGCGCCAAGCGTGGAGGGAAATTTTAGTGCTGGCAGCTATGGCTCAAGTAAGGTTGATCTCTCTGCTAGCGGTGAAAGCGGTGGTGTTGGCTATGTCTTGGATAGCTCAAGATTTAGCACCAATGGCTACCGTGAGCATAGTCAAGCCAGCCGTGAACAGAGCCAAGCCAAATTAAGCTTCAAGCCGGTGGAAGATGGCAAATTAACCGTATTGCTTAACTCGTTCCGGCAAATGGATGCGCAAGACCCCTTGGGGCTAAGTTGGAGTGCCTATCAACAAGCCCCGCGTAGCGTGGTGCAAGCGGCCTTGGATTACAACACCCGGAAGAGCATTGAACATACACAAGGCGGTTTAAGTTATGAACACCGTTTTGGGCAAAATCGTTTGCAGCTCACGGCGTATAGCGGCGAACGTAGCGTCATTCAATA
Organism: uncultured Rhodocyclaceae bacterium; assembly: GCA_964578025.1. GTDB lineage: Bacteria > Pseudomonadota > Gammaproteobacteria > Burkholderiales > Rhodocyclaceae > CAZOBT01. The sequence continues at coordinate 466 of CAZOBT010000156.1, forward strand.
TCAATCGATTCCGAAATCGGCACAAGCCAATATTCGTCACTCGGGTGGGGTCATCGATTTTGACCGCCAATTCTCTGGTGTTGGCGCACGCTGGTTGCAATATAGCCAAGTTGCTGGGGGCGATTTGCTGACTACCGTTGGCTTTGATTACGAAACCTCAAAAGATGACCGCCGAGGCTATGAAAACTTTATCGGTACAGGCAGCACCTGTGGCGTGAATTTGTTGTGTGGGGTAAAGGGTAAATTGCGGCGGCAAGAAACCGATAGCGTGACCAATGCCTCTCCGTATATTCAAGCCGAATGGCAACGTGGCGCGTGGGTAGCAACCCTTGGCGCACGTTATAGCCATGTGCATATTGGGGTCACAGATAACTACCTGAGTAATGGTAATGACAGCGGCAGTTTGGATTACCGCGCCACCACGCCATCTGCCAGTGTTTTGTACAAAGTGACACCCAGCCTTAATGTCTATGCCAGCCTTGGGCGCGGCTTTGAAACCCCAACCTTGAATGAATTGTTCTACTCTGCCAGTGGCGGTGGGTTTAACTATGGCTTAAAGGCAGCGACTAGCCGCAATTTAGAAGTCGGGGCAAAAGCCATGTTGGGTAACGAGAGTTTGCTGAATCTTGCCGCGTTCCAAGTTAACACCAATAACGAATTGGTGATTGATAGCGCGACGGGCGGGCGTACCAGTTATAAAAACGCCAGCAGCACCTTGCGCCAAGGGCTGGAACTGTCTGCCAGCACCCGTTGGGCTAACGGTTTTTCCGCCCGTTTAGCCGCGACAGCGATGCGTGCTATCTATGATCAAGATTTTGTCAGTAATGGTACGACGATCAATGCTGGCAAACGCATCCCTGGTGTGCCCGCCTTGTCCTTGTTCGGTGAAGTGGCATGGCAACATCGCGCCAGTGGCTTTAGTACGGCGGTCGAAGCGCAGGCAATAGGCAAGTTGTATGTGGAAGATACTAATCAACAACAAGCCGCCCCCGGCTATACCAGTTTTAACTGGCGTGCTGGCTTTGAGCAAAAATTTGGCGGTTGGAGCTTGCGTGAATATGTGCGCGTGAATAACGTCTTTGACAAAAACTATGTGGGTTCAGTCATTGTGGGGGATAGCAATGGGCGTTACTACGAAAGCGCGCCCGGCAGAAATTGGCTGATTGGTATTTCAGCGAAGTATCGTTTCTAAGGCCTTTACTAAACGTCACCGCCAGCGGTCAGCCAAGCAGAGGGGGATTTTCCCCCTCTTTTTTTATTGGTTTTGTCCCAGAACTACCCTTTTTGGGTGTTCAAGGCTGTAACAGGTGTAGCGTAAATCGACACTTTGCCGCACTGGTAGATTTAGCATTTAACGGGCTTTGTTTTTTATCTTGTTGTTAAGAAAGGAGTTTTTCAGGGTGGCCTGAGAGTATTAGGGGATGGCATGGCTCTTTCGTAATGAGTTAGCACCGCCCCAGTGTTGTATGGTTGTAAGCAAGTTTGTCGGCAATGCTGGGAGGAGGAGCTAACTTAAAAAATGACAATCATAGGAGTCAAACCATGAAAAAAACTGCACTCGTGCAATCTCTCGCCCTTGCATTTACCTCTATTGCTGCTGGCAGTGCTTATGCCGTGAGCTTCACTAATGATGGCATTACCTTAGACATTAACGGTACGGTGAATGGTTTTTATGTCCAGCGTGAAGCTAAAACCACCACAGCGGCTGGCGTGACTTCCACGACCAATAACAGCGGTATTTCCAATGGTTTGTTGCCCGGCTGGATCAATTTTGTGGCAACCACCAAGGCCGATGATTTAGACATCAAAGCCCACATCAGCTTCGCCCCTGGGATCAACAACAATTCACAAGTTGTAGGTCTCCCCATTGGTAATAACGCTGGCAATGCTGGCGTAATTAACCCTTACAGCCAAATTGATACCCGTAATGTGTATTTCCAATTTGGTAACAACGACATGGGTACGATCAAAGCGGGTCGTGATATTGGCTTGTTTGGGCAAAACGTGATTCTCAATGACATGACCTTGTTAGGGGTTGGCGGTACGTCTAACGCTGGGATTCCTTACAACACCACGTTTGGCATGATCGGTCATGGCTACATGTACACCGGCTTCCAACCACAAATTACCTATACCACACCCAACAAGGGCGGTTTCCAAGCCTCAGCGGGCGTGTTCCAACCCAGCAAGTTTGCGGGTGACCAAACCAAGACCCCCGGTTTCCAAGCGATGGCGAGCTATGACTGGAAAGGTGCGACTCCCGGTAAAGTTTGGGGTGGCTTAGTGTCACAAAGCACCAGTTGTTCTACCAGCACCTGTGCGACTAAATCTTTCACTGCCCAAGGCTTTGAATTGGGTGCAAAAGTCAAAATGGGCAACTTTGAAACCTTGGCCTATGCCTTCACCGGTAAAGGTCTGGGGATTTCTACCGTTGGCGCACAATTCCTAGGCGGCAGCAACAGTGCAGGGAACAAAACCGATTCCCGTGGCTATTTCTTGCAAGGGACTTACACCGCTGGCAAAACCAAGTTTGGGATCAACTTTGGTGAAAACCGTGACAAGAACGGCTTTGCTTTAACGGGTGCTGGTGCCAGCAATGAAATCAAGAACCGTGCCGCAACGATTGGGGTGTATCACTCTCTGAACAAGTTCATCACCTTGGTGGGTGAAATTAACCGCGAAAACGTCACCAACTACTTAGATACGGGTGACAAGCTGAAAAACACCACGGTCTCTATTGGTGGCGTGTTGTTCTTCTAATCATCTTTTTGTTTTGTTTTTTGGCCTTGGTTTGGCACACTCATTGAACCAAGGCCATAACCGTGCAACGTCTGGAGTTGCGATGAGTGTCTCCCTCTTTCACGGCATCCGATG
>CAZOBT010000156.1:3349-5767 GCA_964578025.1 uncultured Rhodocyclaceae bacterium
GGATGCCGTCCTTTTTTGTGCTTTGCCTGCACTTGGTCTGCCATACAAATAGCCATGCTAATGAAGTAGTTGCTATTGGTCTTGAGCAAGCAAATTATGCTGAGGTGCGTGAAGAACTAATCCATAAAATTGAAGAAAATGGTTTGGTCTTGGGCGAGGTTAGCCAGTTTGCCGCGATGTTACAGCGTACCGCTCCAGCGGTCGGTGCAAGTACGTCACCTTATCAGGCAGGCGAGGTGTTGCATTTTTGTAGTGCCAAAATTGCATGGCAACTGGCGCAAGAGTCACCAGATAACATCGCACTTTGTCCCTTAGGAATCGCGCTATACCAGCTTAAAGCAACACCGAAAATTATTTATCTTAGTTACCGCGCTTTGCCCCCAAGCAGCCTGGGCAGGCAACAAGCCAACGCCTTACTGGCAAAAATCGTGCAACAAGTGGCGACCAGCCTCAGGCCATAGTCGCCACATGAATTACTTTAATTTAAACAAAACAAAGCCTTAGGCTTTGCGCACAAAACAAGCTTTCAACATCATGGGGCCGATTTCGGTTTTGCAATCAATCTCATGATCGCCATCAACGAGGCGAATATTTTTAACCTTTGTCCCTTGTTTTAAGGGGGTAGAGCTACCTTTTACTTTCAGGTCTTTAATCAAGACCACGCTATCCCCGTCTTGTAGCACATTGCCATTGGCATCTTTGACCACCCGCCCACTTTCTTCCTCGGCTACCGTTGTCGTTTGCGCCCATTCATAAGCACAATCGGCACAAACAAAATTCGCCCCATCTGGGTAGGTATTTTCTAAGGTGCACTGGGGGCAAGCAGGCGCAGCGGACATCGCATTCTCCAAAATAATTATAAAGCATAAAGACCAAATGGTATTTTTGCATTATACGCTTGCTTGACATGCCTTATCTGGCTATTTCTGATTTAGACCAAATAAAATATTTTTGGCAGCACCTTATCTAGGTCTGAGGTTTGTGTTTGGCTGACAGCTTTTAAGAGTTGTGTCATTGATATAAGTTAAGAATAAAACCAAAACGTAACTTATGGATAGATAAAGGTTTTTTCTTAAAATTAATTCACGTCAAGGATTGCCCCTACAGGTAAGGGGGATGCTTCGCCCTGTCGCTTTTATGTCCTCATCAACAAGACAGGGAGGGTAGTGCAATGAAGCAAAGTATGGCAAAGACCACGCAGGTATTTTTGCTTTCTGGATTAGCGTTGGCCTTAAGCTCTGCTTGGGCAGCCGATGCCAAGCATTCCAGTAGTGCCGAAGTGAATTATCAAGCTGGCAGTAGCCCCTTAGCCGGGGTGGAGATGCACCAAGATGTGAATCCGAAAGCTCCTGCCATGACACAAGCCGAATTTGATAAAGCTCGGCAGATTTATTTTGAACGCTGCGCCGGGTGTCATGGCGTATTACGCAAAGGGGCAACCGGGAAAGCCTTGACCCCCGATAAGACCTTAGCCAATGGCACGGAATATCTAAAAGTCTTTATTAAATATGGTTCAGCCGCTGGGATGCCCAACTGGGGAACGTCCGGTGAGTTGACCGATGATGAAGTCGATTTGATGGCGCGTTATATCCAACAAACGCCTCCCACCCCACCTGAGTATGGGATGAAGGAGATGAAGTCGACTTGGAAGATCATCGTTCCACCGGAAAAACGCCCCACCAAGAAGATGAACAATTACAACATTGACAACATCTTCTCGACCACCTTGCGCGATACGGGTGAAATTGCCCTGATTGATGGCGATACCAAGAAGATTATCAATGTGGTGAAAACGGGCTATGCCGTGCATATTTCCCGCGTTTCCGCGTCTGGTCGTTATCTGCTGGTGATCGGGCGTGATGCCAAGATCAATATGATCGACTTGTGGATGGAAAAGCCCGATAACGTCGCTGAAATCCGTATTGGTTTAGAAGCTCGTTCCGTGGATACCTCTAAGTACAAAGGCTACGAAGACAAATACGCCATCGCTGGTTCGTATTGGCCGCCTCAATATGTGGTGATGAGCGGTGATACCTTAGAGCCGCTGAAGATCGTTTCTACCCGTGGCATGACCGTGGATACGCAGGAATATCACCCTGAACCCCGTGTTGCCTCGATTGTGGCTTCGCACTTCAAGCCTGAGTTTGTGGTGAACGTCAAAGAAACGGGCAAGACCTTGATGGTCGATTACTCTGACATCAAGAACTTGAAGAGCCGTGAAATCGGTTCTGCCCGCTTCTTGCATGATGGTGGTTGGGACTTGAGCAAGCGTTACTTCATGGTAGCGGCTAACCAATCCAACAAAGTTGCCGCGATTGATGCCAAAGAAGGCAAGTTGGCTGGCCTCGTTGAAGTCGGCAAGATTCCGCACCCCGGGCGTGGTGCGAACTTTGTGCATCCGAAGTTTGGCCCAGTCTG
>CAZOBT010000157.1:0-5716 GCA_964578025.1 uncultured Rhodocyclaceae bacterium
AATTTACGCCCATGAGTCAAAACGTACTCAATCTGTTCATCTTTTGGGGCGGCTGCATTGTTGTCATGATGGTTCTACGCTTTACCTGTGGAATCGCTGCTCGTAGCAAATTCATTCTGTCCTACCCGTTTCCGCCGGGTGTTTTAGTTGGCTTACAACGTAAATATCCACACCTAAACGCCGCCGATCATGCACTTGTAGAAAAAGCATTGCGGCAATATTTTTTGGTCTATTTAAAAAGTGGACGTAAGTATGTGTCGATGCCATCGCAAGCCGTGGATGAGGTATGGCACGAGTTCATCTTAAATACAAGGGCATACACCAAATTCTGCCGTAATGCCTTTGGTCGCTTCATGCACCACACTCCGGCAGTAGTCATGACTTCTAACCAGAAAAGTAACGAGGGCTTACGTCGTTGCTGGTGGTATGCCTGTCGCGAAGAAAACATCGACCCTAAAAACCCGCTCAGCCTGCCGCTGCTCTTTGCCATTGATCGCCAACTCAATATTCCCGATGGCTTTAACTATGTCCCCGATTGCAAACAAGGCACAACACATACAGGCAGCGATAGCATGGGCGGTGGAATGGTGCATTGTGGCGGCGACTTTTCTGATACTTGTTTCGATGGCAGCTCCAGCGGCTTTGGTGATTGTGGTGATGGTTCAGGGGATGGGGGTGATGGGGGTGATGGCGGTAGCTGCGGCGGGGGCTGTGGGGGTGGAGGGGATTAGGCTTTATTTCCCGCTTTCGGCAATGGCGCAAAGTAGCCAACGAGCAGGAAGAGTACGCCAACGCCAATAAAGGAAATGATGCGGTAGAGGTTGCTGTGTCCGCTGAGTTCGACCAAGAATAGTTTGAGGACGACGAGGGCGAGTAAGCTAGCTCCGGCGAACCAAATACGGCGGCTAAGATAGCGGTTAGCTAACACCATCAAGGCCATGCCCGCACTGCCCCACACCAAGGACAAGGCGGCTTGGGCAAGGCGCGATTGCCAGAAAGCGTGAAGCTCCCACGGCAGGTCTGCCCAGTGCTGGCAGGCGCGGAACACGGCAGCGGTTAAGGCGAATAGCCCCGTCAGGGCGAAGCCAAGCATGAGGCTGAAATTAGGGGTAGAAGCCTGCCAGCGTGTGCTTTGCCACCATTGCCACAGCAGCCAAAATCCGGCGATTTGCGTCAGTTCGACTGGATTCAGCAACGGCAAATAGGGCAAGGGCACACTGCTAGGGGCAAGGGTGCAGCCATACAACAACCAACCCCACACCAGCACCGCCAATCCTGCCGCCCCGCGATGCCGATACAAGGTCAGATGTACGGTAAACGGCCAATAGCGTGAGAGGCGATTGCCTGCCAGCAGCCATAATCCGAGCAAACTTGGCAGGATGAAACCAACATCTGCCCAACTATTCGCCGCATCAATAGACTGAACCTCGACATTAGCCAAAATAACCCGTAGCTCTTGGCTTACAACGAGGGTAAATAGCCATAGACCAAATACATGTAAATACGGGTGTAGGGCAATGCCTGACCACTGCACAGGCCATTGGCGCAGTTGCCAGTAATACAACACCGCCGCCGCAGGCCAGATCAGCCATCCGGCGTAACTCGCCGGGTCGTACAACAGCGGATCACTGGCATGGGCATAGCCCAAAAACGCCGCCAAGCCAGGCAGGAGCAACAAGGTGCTATTGCCTAAATCGCTCCATGCGCAACGCACCGCAACTTGGCGGGCAAGGTAGAGGCTGGCGACAAAAATTGCCAACAAGAGATGGGGGAAATAGGCGACTAAGCTACGGTGTTGCACCTGTTGCCAGGCCAGCGTCGCCCATGCGTCAAACCAGAAAATGTAGGCAAGCGCAAAGATAAATAGCCCAATACGTTTGAAGGCGATTAGTTTGAGAGCCGCCAGTTTTTGCCGCAGCAAGTACGCAAAGCCAAAACTCGCCAAGGCAATCAGGGCAGATTCAAGCCATGCTACGCCTAAACGCGCCGTGAGCAGGGCAAGAGCCATGCTGGCACAGGCGGGATAAATAAAAGCAGGCCGCAGAAAACGATAGGCTATGCCTAAGGTGGCTAAGGCGATGATGGCTGTCCCCGCACTCGCCCCAGCGCGTTCCCACCACAGCCACGGCAAACTAACGAGGGAAAATGTCAGTAGCCACGGCAAACTTTGCGCACTGCCTTGCTCCCACGCATGTTGTTGTTGCCCAGCGGCAGCGGCGCGTTGTTGTAACACATAGATGCTGGCGGTACTTGCGGCTAAAACCAAAGAACCAAGGCTACTGCCCTTGAGGAAAACACCTTGCCCGGTTAGGTTAAATTTTAGTTCGAGCAGCAAACGCCCCGCTGCCCCCAGCAACACCAGCAACGCGCCAAGGCGTGGATAAACCCGTGCTTGGCGTTGTCCCAGCCAATACATGCCAACGGCCTGAATCGCCCATGCCGCTCCCGTCCACGTTCCTTCCAAGCCCAAAGGAATGGCTAAGGTGAAAAAGATGGCGGCAAGGATCAAATGCGCTTCTGCCAATAACGCCAAACCCGGTTCGCGCAGACGACGTACCCAATAGCCCAACACCGCATAAAACGCCGCAAAGCCCAAGGCCGACCATGCCGCGCCATTGGCAAAATGCTCAACCAGCCAATATTGCAAGGCAAAGGCACTGACTGGCGTACCAAAGACCAAAGAGCTATCAACATGCCCAACCCTTGCTAACGCCCGTCCAGCTTGCTCTTTTAAAGAGGATTTATTCTTAGACCAAATATCACCGCCTTCTTCGCCATCTGCGCTTGCCGCTAAGGTACGACGGGCGAACATCAAGCCGATGCTGGCAAATAAGACATGGAAGAAGATTAAGAAAGGTTGCACCGTTGCCCATTGCGCCGGGGTGTAATGCGCCGCGCCCCATGCACTTGCCAGCCCAAGCGTGCCAAACAGGCCAATCATATTTAAGACGCGCCACGCTTTGTAATGCGCGATGAGCAAAATGCCGATGTCTAAAATCGCCAAATAGGTAAACAGGCCAAGCGGGTGATTACCGCCGGTTGAGGTTAATACCGGGGTAGCAAAACCTTCTAAGGCAGCACACACCGCCAAAGCCAGCGCGTTTTGCGCCACCGCTAAACCTGCACAGGCCACGGCAACGAGGAATAACAAGGCAAAGCCCAGTTCAGGACTGAGCAGTTGATGCAATTTAACGGCTGCCAGCAAGGTTAAATAAAACAACCCCAAGCCCGCGCCTTGAATGGTTAAAGCGTAATTCGGGCGTGTTGCCCGCAATCGCCAGCCCAAACCTAGCAAGGCCAAAGCCGCCCCAGCAATGCCCACATACCGCCAACTGAGCGGAATTTCGATGAACTGCGCCGAATAGCGCAGCAAAAAAGCAAAGCCCAAAAACAGCAACAACGCCCCAAAACCAACAAAGGGATTGAGTTGGCGTAACCAACTCTGCCATGCCGGAGGCGCGGAGGTGACGGGTTTAGCGGCTGGTTTGGGGGCTGGTTTCGCTACGGAATCGGGTTGAGATTCTGGCGTTGGCTTAGGTGGAGCCGCCGCCGCTTGGCGTTTTTCTGCCATAGCGGGCATAGCAGGCTGGGCGGGCTGATACACAACAGGTTCAGCTATCGCCGGGGTGCGCACGGTCGGCGGTGTTGGCGCGGACTGGTTTGTTGCTTGGCTTGGTGGGATGGGTGCAACGGGCAGGGTTAGGCCATGTTGCGCAAGGACTTGCGTCACAGTTTTCAGCGTCGCCTCCAGCCCATCAACCCGTTGTTGCAAGACTTGGATTTGGCGCAATAAGCGAATTTCGCTGCCGCTTAGGCGTTGTTGTAATTCGTTTAAGGATTCGTGATGTGCCAAATTGTCGGCTGGGTTTGTTGAGTCATGCCGCAAGAAGTGCGTCAGCCATGCACCTAGAATGGCAAAAATGACTGCCAAGCCAAATGATTCAAACAACGCGCCTAACAACAACCCAATGACCGCTCCCAAAAACCACATGACACACCCCAATCCGTCTTTGTGTTATCCGCCGATGGTAACTGATCTAGCCGCAACTGACGGCTTGGGGGAGGCTTAGGATGCGCAGAACTAACCTTGTGGTTTCATTTTGTACCACAGGCCATAGGCCCAACAGGCAGCGCAGAAACCAGTACTGAAATCAATAAACGAGAAGACTAACAAGATCGCGGCAGGGATTTGCCCAATGGGGTTGCCAACAAACCAAGTAATAAACATCACACTGCCCGCAATGGCGACCAGCTTATCGGCAAACATTTTTGCCCCCGCATTGACCGGTTTGGCTAACCCAGCATTTTTCATCAGCTTGCTAAAAATGAGATACGACGGGCATTTGTGCGGACTAACAAAACCGCGTAGTACACCGCCCAAGGCCAAAACAATCGACACCGCGCCATAGGGTGTCCATAAATACAAGGCACTCACAACAAAGGTAACGACTGCTTGCACACGGTAAGCATTGCTACACACGGGGGGAATATCAAAACGTAACATCAAGAGAACTCCAAAAAATAAAGGGGATGCCCCGAATATAAGCATCCCCTTATGTGTTTTCAAGCGTGTTTACAAATTCACACCGTTCACACTAACTTCACACCAATTCGCGCAAGGCGGCTAACAAGGCTGCACATTCATCGGGCGTACCAATCGTAATGCGTAAAAACTGGTCGATACGTGGCAATTTGAAATGGCGCACGATGATGCTTTTTGCACGTAAGCCAGCGGCTAAGGTCGCCGCATCATGGGCGGGATGCGTGACAAAAATAAAGTTGGCGGCGGAAGGCAACACCGCAAAACCCAACTCTTGCAAGGCTTGTGCGACATTTTCGCGGGTGGCGATAACGGCTTGGCAACCGGCTTGAAAATAGGCTTCATCCTCAATCGCCGCCACTGCACCAAGCAAGGCCAAACGGTCTAAGGGATAAGAGTTAAAGCTATTTTTCACCCGTTCCAAAGCTTCGATCAAATCAGGATGCCCAATCGCAAAGCCCACACGCAAGCCAGCTAAAGAGCGGCTCTTCGAAAAGGTGTGTACGACCAATAAATTGGGGTATTGCGCGACTAACGGAATCGCCGTTTCTGCACCGAAATCGACATAGGCTTCATCGACGACAACCACGCTATCGCGATTTGCCTCTAACAACGCTGCAATTTCCGCCCGGCTAACCGCCCGCCCCGTGGGGGCATTCGGATTCGGGAAAATAATCCCGCCATTCGGCTGCTGATAGTCGTTCAGGTTTAAAGAAAAATCTGCTGCCAATGGCACGGTGCGGTAATCGACCCCATATAAACCGCAATACACGGGATAAAAACTGTAGGTAATGTCAGGGAACAAAATTGGTTGCTCTTGTTTGAGCAAGGCATGAAACACATGCGCCAGCACCTCGTCAGAGCCGTTGCCCACAAACACTTCCCGCGCACTCACCCCATGATAGGCCGCAATCGTGCTCTTTAACTGGTCGGCATTCGGATCAGGATATAAACGCAAGGCTTGCGCTTGTTCCACCAACCCACTTTCAATCGCCGCCAACACACGCGGCGAGGGTGGATAGGGGTTCTCGTTGGTATTGAGTTTAATCAGATTCGGCAACTTCGGCTGCTCCCCCGGCACATACGGGGTAAGCTGATGCACAACGGCACTCCAAAAACGGCTCATGGCAAAAAGGCAAAAAGAAAAGAAGGCCGAAATGGTAGCACCTTATTTTC
>CAZOBT010000158.1:0-5713 GCA_964578025.1 uncultured Rhodocyclaceae bacterium
CTCCTGTGCCGGGCAGTGTGTTGTATTGCGATTTATGGGTCGCGGTGGAGCATTCGGGAATCTATCTGGGCGACGGAGAGATTGCCGATATTGTGGTGGATGGCTTTGCTGATAGCTGCGTGAGTCGTAGCACGGCGGCAAGCTTTACCTCCAAAAGCACCTTGGGGCGCAAGATTTATGTGTCGTGTAATCGGCATGGCGCGGTGGGGCATAAGGCGGTGGCGCGGTATGCTGGGCGGCAAGTCGGGCAACGGGCTTTTTATGGCTTGGTGATTAAAAATTGCCATCAATTTTCGAGCCGCTGTGTTAACCGAGTGAGCGATGCCGCAGACCAAGGGACGTGGGTCGAAAAAGCCTTAAATTGGCTTCCTAGCAGCACTTGGGAAGCCACCATGCGGGCGTTGAAAAAAGACGCACAGAAAAAACTTGGGGCAACCAAATGGCGGTTGTGGGATTGGCAAGACAGTGACGAGGATGACGACGACGCGCCAGAGCCGGATTGGCAAGCGCAACAAGAGCATTTTCAGCAGTTGCCCCTGACCCCAGACAACATCGCCCAGATTCGCCAAGAACTGGCGGATACCCAAGCCTATGTGGATGAAATTGCCGATGAAACGATCCCTGATTCGATTCGGCAAAAGCTGCTGGGCTTTCAGCAAACCCTGAGCAACATTACGCAAAAATATGACGAAGTGAAGGATTTTCTGGCGCAATGTCCGGGCGCGGGGTTTTCGTATGCGGCCTTGCAAGCCTGTGGCGAGGATTTTGCTGCCCTTGCGCAACAACTGGCGAACAATGCCCAAATCAAAGACCTCGCCCGCAAAATGGGGCGCGATTACATTAGCGAAGAAAAAAAGAAGGCGTGCCAAATTCCCCGCGCCAGCAAAAGCGAAGTGCACGGCACACAACGCAGCGATGACGTAATGCGCCTATTGCCCAGCGAATTGGTCAATTTAGACGACGATACCCTCGAAACCCTGTTCTATGCACGGCTGCTGGAAAAGAATTTGCAGTGCTACGAATTGCGCGGCACCGAGTGGGCGCAGGGCGAAGAAAGCGAAAGCGTTAAAAAACGCACCGGGCCGGTGGTCGCGTGTTTGGATACCTCGGGCAGTATGGACGGCGCACCTTTGCACAAAGCCAAAGCCCTGCTGCTGGCAATTGCCAATATCCTGCAACAAGAAGACCGCAGCTTGCATGTGCTGCTCTTTGGCGCGAGTGGCGAAATCCGTGAATTTGTCATGGACAAACGCAACGATTCGATTGGCCTGTTGCAGTTCTTGCGCCAAGGCTTTGGCGGCGGTACGGATTTCCAAACGCCCTTGCAACGCAGCCTCAACATCATTGCCCAGCATGGCGATTACAAAAAAGCCGACATCCTGATGCTCTCCGACGGCGACTGCCAACTCTCCCCCGAGTTCAGCCAACACCTCAAGCAGCAAAAACAACAACTCGACTGCATGATCTACTCAGTCCTCTGCGCCGGAACACGAGTCAGCGATACCTTTAGCGATGAAGTGGTGGTGTTATAAAAAAGCCAACCCCCTCCCCGCTACGCGGTACTCCCCCACAGGGGAGAATTTTGCCCCCCGAGACGGAGACGTTTTTAATTCCCCTCCTGTGGAGGGGTACGCCGCAGGCGGGGGGTGGTTGCGGTTGCAAAAAACTATAGACCAAATTAAAAACTGGCTAATAAGGCAAGCTTTATTTGCTTAAATCAATAATAGACCAAATATAAAAACAAAATACCCCAGCTAGCTGTGCGTAAGGTGATCTGGCATCATGGCGACCTTGCCTTTTTCCCTCTCCGCTTGCGAGCTATACCATCATGCTGCATCTCCATACCTCGAATCGTTATGAATTTTTACGCGCTCAGTTACTTGATGATTTAGCGGTTGGCATGAAGGGGATGAGCGCGCCGTTTGCGGCGCAAGAGGTGATTATTCCCAGTGCTGGGATTCGGCGGGATGTTGAGTTGGCCTTGGCAGAACGCTTGGGGATTTGTGCCAGTGTGCGTTTTCCGTTTTTGGCGCAATGGTTGTGGGATCGCATGGCGCAATTTACGGCGGTGCAAGAAACCTCGCCCTTTGCCCCGGTGCGCTTGACATGGCGGCTGTATCGCATTTTTAACGATAAAACGTGGCAAGCCGCGCATTCGCGTTTGCATGGTTATCTGAATCAAGCCGATGCGGCGATGGTCATGGAATTAGCCGCTGCCACGGCGCAACTCTTCGATCAATATGTGACGTATCGCCCCGATTGGTTGGAAGCGTGGAGTGAAAAGCGTTCGGCCTTGCCCAATGCTTCCAGCAAAACGCAACGTGAGGATGAGGCGTGGCAAGCGGAAATTTGGCGGCAGTTATTAGCGCAATTAGTCAATCACCGCGAACATCCATCACAAGCCTTTTTTGCCGAATTACAACGCCTTAGCCCGGCGCAAATTCGTGCTAAGGGCTTGCCGGAACAGGCGCATTTGTTTGCCTTATCAACCTTACCGCCCTTGTATTTGGACATCTTGCAACGCCTATCGGAATGGATGGAGATTCACATCTATTTGCTCAATCCCTGCCGTGAATATTGGTATGACTTGCTGGATGCCAAGCGTTTGACATGGTTGCGCCAACGCGAATTAAAACGCCATCCTGAACGCGAGCCAGATAGCAAACACGAAGTGGGGCATCCATTGTTAGCGGCATGGGGGCGACAAACGCAGGGCTTATTTCAACTGTTGTTGGCAGAAACTCGCCCAACAACGGTGGATGAAGCACGCTTTATGGCTTGGGGCGATTCGCCAGTATGGCAAGCCTACCCAGAGCTTACGCCGCCGTTGTTGTGCCGGGTACAAGATAGCTTTTTAGATTTAACCCCGCCCTTGCCACAAACATGGCCTTGGGCAGAGGACGATGACAGTATCGTGATTCATGTCTGTCATTCCTTAACCCGCGAGCTAGAAGTGTTACATGACCAGCTCTTAGCTTTATTTGCCACGGATGAGAGTTTGCATCCCGGTGATGTGCTGGTCGTCACGCCGGATTTAGATAAAGCGACTCCGTTAATTGATGCCGTCTTTGGTACGCGCAAAACCATTCCCTATGTGATTACTGGGCGCGGTGAAACGCAGATTAACCCTGTCGCTAAGAACTTATTGGCGGTGTTAGAAGTGGCAGGTTCGCGGTTTGTCGCCACCCAAGTTTTTGCCTTATTGCGCCAACCGCCCGTTGCCACGCAGTTTGGTTTGGATGAAGCGGCCTTAGATCAATTGCAAGCGGCCTTGCAAGAAGCTGGCGTGCATTGGGGCTTGGACGGCAAACAGCGCAAAGCCCAAAATCTGCCCGCTGATCCCCGCCATACGTGGCGCGATGCTTTGGCGCGTTTGCTCTTGGGCTATGCCTTGCCGAGTGCGTCAAGTGGTACAACTGCGAATCGCCAACACCCGAGCGCGGCCTTTGCCGATCTTGCCCCCGCAGCAGCCTTACATGGCGGCAATGCCCATGCCTTAGGGCAACTTTGGCGATTTATGAACAAACTTGCCGAGTTAGCCGAATTTAGCCGTGAACCCCATACCGCGCCTGAGTGGTTGAAATGTTGGCAAAAGGCGTTGGACAACTTTATCGCGCCCTTACCCGAACTTGCCGAAGCGCGGCGGGTGGTACAAGAAGCGATGCTTGAGCTGTGTACACACATGGCAGAGGCAGAACCAAGCGATGTGTTCCCGGCCTCGGTGGTACGGCAAGCCTTAAATGGGGCGTTAGACATGGCAACGCGGGGCGGCGTGCCAACCGGGGCAGTGACTTTTACCGCCTTACCTACCTTGCGTCATTTGCCCTATGCCGTGATCTGTATCGTTGGTCTGAATGATGGTGTCTTCCCCAGCCAAGCTCGTCCAATGGAGTTTGATCTAACGCCACTGGGGGCAAGACCGGGGGATAGGCAATGTCGGGAAGATGATCGCAACCTCTTTTTGGATTTGGTCTTAGCGGCGCGGCGGCGTTTGTATTTAAGCTATACCGGCAAACATGAGCGGGATAACTCTGGATTGCCGCCTTCCATCTTGTTGGCAGAATTGCGCGATTTCTTGTTGAGTGCAACGGGCGCACCTAGCCAACGCTTGTTGGTACATCATCCCTTACAACCTTTTTCCCCCGTGTATTTTTCGCGCAGCGATGCCGTGGCTGAGGCAGCAGATTCTGCTACACCGACGGCTTCAGACCCACGTTTGCGCAGTTATGACCAAAAACTAGCGATTGCCCTGACTGCCGCCTATGCCGCTCGCCATACCGCACAACAAGCCGGACTCACTGCCGCTACCCACTTGACGCATAGTGATGAGGCGGATGGGATAGACGGGACGGACGGGGAAGGCGAATCTACCGATGCCACATGGTTGCTCCCCCCCTTCTTTCCAGAGGCGTTGCCCAATGTTGGCGAAGAATGGCGACAAGTAACGCTGGCGCAACTGCAACGCTTTTACCGCCATCCCGCCAAATACCTGCTGAAAGAGCGTTTGGGGGTCGAACTCTTTATGCGCGACGACACCTTAAACGATGCCGAACCCTTGGTGGCAACATGGGCAGAGCGCGATGCCTTAAGTGCGCGGCTTTTACCTGCGGCCTTAGCGGGGGCAGATAGCCAACAGTTATATAAGCTCGCCCATAGTGGTCCCGAAGCCCCCTCCGGTTTGTTAGGCGATGAATTTATTCGCCATGAAGTTAACACCATTAGCGACTTTGCGCAGTATCTGCAAACGTGGTTAAACACCGACGCAGGTGCGCCGAACGAACCGCTGACTTGGCGGGGCGAGTTTGCGCTTGCCAACGACAATAACAGTTCTGAAACCTGGGCAATCCATGCCAGCCTGCCGCCCTTGTATGCGATTGGGCAAGTGTATTGGCGATGTGGTAATGCCAATGTGCATGACTTTTTGCAAGCATGGTTAGCGCATTTATGCCTTAACTCCCTAGCACAAAGCCAGCCAGAAAAACTGGGGGCGATAGCCGCAAAAACGTGGATTATCTGCCGCGATGGGGTGTGGTATTTCCCCGAACTCAGCACCTTACCGGGCTACGATGCCGCTTTGATACAACGCCATCTCCACGACCTACTCACCGCCTACCGCGATGGCCTACACCATCCTCTCCCCTTTTACCCACGCAGTGCTTGGGCGTACCTAAAAGGCGACGAACCTAACCCCAAAGCCGCCGAAGGCGCGTGGTTTGGCGCGTATCAACGCGAAGGTGAAAAAAGCAATCCGTGGTGGGAACTCGCCCTACGCGGCACCCCCACCCAAGACCTCCCCCCCGAATTTTATGAATTGGCAGAAACCCTACTCGCCCCATTACGCGCCGCTTTGCAGGAGGAAGTGGTGGAGTCATAGACTAGTCTGGGACAGCTTGGATTTTCTCTAATCGGTAGTGCATCTCTGCGGCGATTTCCTCGTATGGCGAAGCCTTGTTCAAGAACCTTGTGGATTGCTGACACACTGGATGGATGAGCACCACGCTGGATGGCAAATGCTACTTCCTGATGGAATTCATGCCCAGGCATTAACAATAATTGGTTCAGGGCTGTTGCCCGAGTATCTTGGTTTTCGATCGCACATGCCATCCCGACAAGCGTTTGCCATGTGTCCCAATCGTTTGCTGCAATAGCGATAGCCATTTCTTTCGTGATGTACGCGGGGGCAGTTTTCTCGGTGATGCCTGCGAGCTGGAAT
>CAZOBT010000159.1:0-2660 GCA_964578025.1 uncultured Rhodocyclaceae bacterium
GACGGCGATTAACGAGGGTTCGATCTGGTTAGACCAAGCGTGGCAAGAGATTGTCGCGGGGGCGAAAGCTGGGCGTGGTGTGATTCATTTCATGGGCTTGTTCTCGGATGGCAATGTGCATAGCCATATCGACCATCTGACGGCGATGGTCAAACAGGCGAAGGCCGAGGGCGTAAAGGCGGTGCGTATCCATGCCTTGCTAGATGGGCGTGATGTGCCAGAAACCAGTGCCTTGGAGTATGTCGAGCCATTTGAAGCCTTCCTTGCCGAGATTAGCGATGCCAGCTTTGATGCACGGATTGCGTCTGGGGGCGGGCGGCAGAACATTACGATGGATCGCTACGATGCGAATTGGGCGATGGTCGAAAAAGGCTGGCGCACCCATGTCTTAGGCGAAGGCGTGCAATTTGCCAGTGCCAGCGCGGCAGTTCATGCCTTACGGGCGCAATACCCCGGCACGATTGACCAAGATTTACCGCCGTTTGTGATTGGTGATGCGGGCAAACCGGTGGGAACGATTGAAGATGGCGATGCCGTGGTCTTCTTTAACTTCCGAGGCGACCGGGCGATTGAAATCACTCGTGCCTTTGAAGAGGCCGATTTCGACAAATTTGACCGGGTGCGTGTGCCGCAAGTCACCTATGCGGGCATGTTGCAATACGACGGTGATTTGCAACTCCCCAAACGCTTCCTTGTACCGCCGCCCGCGATTAAAAACACGATGGGCGAATGGTTTGCTAAGGCCGACATTACCCAGTTTGCCTGTTCCGAAACGCAAAAATTTGGGCATGTCACCTATTTCTGGAACGGCAACCGTTCGGGCAAATTTGCCGGGGAAACCTATGTGGAAGTGCCCAGCGATGTCGTGCCATTTGAGCAACGTCCGTGGATGAAGGCGGCAGAAATTGCCGATGCGATGATTGCGGCCTTAGAGAGCCGTCAATATCGCACCTTGCGTTGTAACTTCGCCAATGGCGATATGGTCGGGCATACCGGTAATTTCCGTGCGGCAACAATGGCAGTGGAAGCCGTGGATTTGGCCTTGGCGCGTTTGTTACCGGTGATTGATGCTATGGGTGGGGTTGCGCTGATTACCGCCGATCATGGCAACGCCGATGAAATGTACGAATTGGACAAAAAGACCAAGCAACCCGCACAAAACAAAGATGGTTCATTTAAGGCGAAAACCGCGCATACCTTAAACCCCGTGCCCTTGATTTTGTACGACAACGTGAGTGGCGGTAAGCTGTCTTTGCAACAAACGCCCGAGGCGGGTTTAGCCAATATTGCGGCAACGGTAGCAAATTTGCTCGGTTTAGAAGGCCATGCCAGTTGGCAAACCAGCCTCTTACAGGTGCAGGCGTAATCGTGGCGGAAACAGGAGCAACAGCCATGAAATTGCGGCAGTTACAGGTTTCCGCCGACAACTACGAAGATCGCCTGGTGTTGCGGGCGGTGCTGGGTGACAGCGACGAATATCGCGCTTACATCACGCGCCGCTTGCTGCATGATATGTGGCCTTTGTTAATGCACGGCTTAGATGATCCCTCACAAGACACGCCGCGCATGGACGATGCGGCAGTGCATGAGGCACAGCTTGCGGCAGCCAGCGGACACGATTTTGCCCAAGCGTTTGATAACCCTGAGCCGACCTTCCCCCTAGGTAGCCGTCCTTTATTGGTGGGCGAGCTGAGTTTGCAAGCGACACAGGACAAGCAATACAAGTTAGTGTTGCGTGAGCCAAAAGCCCGTGCGTTTACGCTGAACTTTGACAAAAGCGTATTGCATACCTTGTGCACCATGTTCAAAGCCGCAGCGGACGTGATGCAGTGGGGACTCAGCCTAGAATTTGCCCCCGGCACACCGCTATTAGAACAAGACTTTGCCCCTGATCTTGTGCCGCCGCCTCGTTCCTTGTTGCATTAAGTCCGTCTGATGAGCCAACTCCGCCCTGCCACGCTCGAACTTAGCCCCGATGGCACGCCATTTTCCACCGCCTATGGCGATGTCTATCACACCAAAGCGGGCGGGCCAGCCCAAGCGCGTCATGTTTTTTTGGCAGGAAACAACTTGCCAACGCGCTGGCAGGGGCGCGAAGCGTTCGTTATTTTCGAAACCGGCTTTGGTTTAGGCTTAAATTTTTTGGCAACATGGCAAGCGTGGCGGGCAGACCCGGAAAGATGTGGGCGTTTACATTTCGTTTCTATCGAAAAGCATCCGTTCTCCGCTGCTGATTTAGCCGTTGCCCATGCCGCATGGCCTGAGTTTGCGGAATTAGCCCAAGAATTACGCCAGCATTGGCCGATGTTGGTCTCTGGCGTACATCGCTTGCGGCTCAACGGTGGGCAGGTAGTTTTGACTTTGGTCTTTGCGGATGCCACCACATGCCTTAATCGCCTCGATTTAGCCGCCGATGCGTTTTACCTTGACGGTTTTTCCCCCGCCAAAAACCCCGAACTCTGGACTCCGTGGGTTTGCCAAGCCTTGGCACGACTCGCCGCACCGGGGGCAACTTTAGCCACTTGGTCAGTGGCCTCTGGGGTGCGGCAAGGCTTAGAGGCGGCAGAGTTTGATTTAAGCAAACGCCCCGGTTTTGCGGGTAAACGCGAAATGTTGGTGGGGCAATTTCGCTCGCGTCGTCCGTTGCGCCGCGTTGCCCC
>CAZOBT010000159.1:2760-5691 GCA_964578025.1 uncultured Rhodocyclaceae bacterium
CACATACAGGATTTGCAGGGTTTGCCGCACTTGCAAAATGCAGCAGACGTGCGTTGGCAAGCCTGTGGTGTGTTGCATTTAGCGCGTGATGCTGCACATGCCCAGACCCAAGCGAAAGTGGCGAGTCAGGCGGATAACCCAGACTATGTGCAGTTTTGGGCAGCGGCGCAGGTCAGTGCGGCCTTGCATCGCCCTGTGCCGCAGGGTGGCTGGTGGTTTCCACACGGGGGCTGGGTGCAACCGCCTTCGTTGTGTCGCGCCAATTTAGCCGCTTTTCCGACACAAATCACCACGCATTTTTCCTGTCCGGTGGCCAGCATTTGCTATGACGACAATCCTGACCGTAGCCAAGACAGTGCGCAATGGTTAGCCCTTGATGCCCAAGGGAAAATCCTCGCCGCTGCACCGTATTTGATTATGGCGAGTGGTGTCGCTGCCCCGCAATTTGCCCCCTGTGCATGGTTGCCGCAAAAAGCCGCACGCGGGCAGGTGTCACATTTGCCGCAGCACGCCGTTAGCCATCCTCCAGATTTTTTAGTCTGCGGTAATGGCTACCTTGCCCCGAATGTTGATGGCTGGCATGTGGCGGGGGCTACCTTATCCACCACGGATAGCGATAGCGGGGAACACCTTGCCGATCATGTGGAAAATCTGCGCCGCATCAATCAATTGATTCCTGAGGTGGCGAGCAATATTGCGGCAGAAAGCTTGCATGGGCGGGTAGGTTTTCGTCCCATGTCCCCCGATCGTTTGCCGCTGGTGGGGGCCATGCCTGATGCGGCGGCGATTACTGCCATCCCGCCACAAAAACGCCGTTTGCGCCAATTGCCCGTTTTACCCGGCCTGTGGGCGATGCAAGGGTTTGGGGCGCGGGGCATTGTGTGGTCAGCGTTAATGGCGGATTTATTGGCAAGTACGCTGCATGGCGAGCCCTTGCCCTTAGAAACTGATCTGGTAGAAGCCCTATTACCGGGGCGGTTTTTATTACACGCCGCCGAAAAATAGACCAAATTAAATTTTTTCTAACTAAGCATATCCTACGTGCTTGTTATGGCGATTTCAGATTATAGACCAAATTGGTTATTAGGGCCGATTTAAGCGGCTCGCCCAGCTTTGGTGCGCTTTTTATGCCTGACTTTTGGCCTTAGCCTTTGTTTTTACGTCTTTTTGCCGCAGTGCATCGTTGACAGCGAATTGGATGTGCATGGAGAATCGTCCGTTCCCAACAGGATCACCTATATTCCCTGTACTCGCCGGAGGAGGCATCAATGTCTGCAACAGACAACAATAAGCAACAAGAGGCATTACAACAGGCAGCACAGCAATTTTTCACCATGGGTCAAGCCATGACACAACAGTTCTTTTCCGCAATGGGGCAAAACAACCCAATGGCAGGACAAGCTGGTATGGCAAACCCTGCGCAAGCATTTCAAGCGTTTCAAGGATTTACCAACCCAGCAGCGGGCAGCAATCCATTTGCTTCCTTGCCCATGCCCGACCCAACCGCCGTTGCGGAATTGCAAAAAAGCCATTTCGCCAAACATAACGAGTTGTGGCAAGCCATGTTGCAAACCGCGAAAGGCGAAAAAGCCCCCAGCGTTGTGCAACCCGAAGCCGGAGACCGCCGCTTCTCTGCCCCCGAATGGACAGCAAGCCCCATTTATGATTATTTCCGCCAAGCGTATTTGCTTAATGCCAAATATATCAATAGCTTAGTGGAAATCGCGCCCTCGGAAGATAAAAAAGCCAAAGATCGCCTCCGTTTTGCTGCACGGCAATTTATTGATGCGATGGCACCTTCCAACTTTGCCGCGACTAACCCTGAATTTGTACAAAAAGCGATTGCGACAGAAGGCAAGAGCATTGCGGATGGGATTCAGAATTTGATTGCTGACATGGAAAAAGGCCGCATTTCCATGACCGACGAATCCGTATTTGAGGTGGGTAAGAATTTAGCCAATACAGCGGGCGCAGTGGTTTTTGAAAACGAACTGATGCAGTTGATTCAGTATTCGCCACTCACACCCATGGTAGCAAAACGCCCCTTGCTGGTTGTGCCACCCTGCATTAACAAGTTCTATATCATGGACTTGCAACCGGATAACTCCTTGATTCGCTTCGCTGTCGAGCAAGGGCATACCGTGTTTTTGGTGTCTTGGCGCAATCCCAAAGCCGAACAAAGCCAACTTGGTTGGGATGACTATTTAACACAAGGGCCAATTACCGCCTTGCGTGTCGCCAAAGAAATTAGCGGTAACGAACAACTCAACGTTTTAGGTTTCTGCGTTGGTGGCACGATTGTCACTTCCGCGCTGGCAGTGTTAGCCGCTAAAGGCGAAAAACCAGCAGCCTCTTTAACCTTGTTGACCACCCTGTTGGACTTCTCAGACACAGGTGAAATCGGCTTGTTTATTGATGAAAATAGCGTCGCTACCCGCGAAAATACGATTGGTAAAGGTGGCTTGCTGACTGGGCGCGAGTTGTCGACGACTTTCTCTGCCTTACGTGCCAATGATCTGATCTGGAACTACGTCACTGGCAATTACCTGAAAGGCCAGAAACCCCAAGCCTTTGATTTGTTGTATTGGAATTCTGATTCTACCAACCTGCCCGGCCCCTTCGCGGCTTGGTATATGCGCAATATGTACCTCGAAAACAATCTGCGCATTCCCGGCAAATTAGAAATGTGTGGGGTCAAGGTTGATCTGGGGCAGTTAGATATGCCTGTTTATTTATTGGCAACCCGCGAAGATCACATCGTGCCGTGGCAATCTGCCTATCAAAGCACTCGCTTGTTGCGTGGCAATATCCGCTTTGTCCTCGGGGCAAGTGGGCATATTGCCGGGGTAATCAACCCCGCCAGCAAGAATAAGCGTAGCTATTGGTGCAATGACAACACCAGCTTAGACGCTGAATCTTGGTTAGAAGCCT
>CAZOBT010000160.1:0-5577 GCA_964578025.1 uncultured Rhodocyclaceae bacterium
CGAGTTACAGCTCACCCATATGCAATATGCCGATGGTGCATTACGGCAAGGGGTGCTATATGACTTGTTGGGGCGCACGGATTTAGAAACTGACCTGCGCGAAGAAAGCGTGTTGCAAATGCAGCGGCGTTTCCAAGTCAGCCCAGCCCAAGCCGCCCGGGTGCAACAATTGGCCTTGGCCTTGTTTAACCAACTCAGCGATGCTGAATCCCTACGCAACCAAGATGAGCATCGTTTTTTAGAATGGGCAGCGCAATTACATGAAATTGGCTGGGCGGTAGCGCATAGCAGCTATCACAAACATGGCGCGTATATGTTGGCACATGCCGATTTGCCCGGATTTTCACGGCATGAGCAAAGCCGCTTGGCTTGGTTAATTTTGGGACATCGGGGCAAGTTGAATAAGCTAGGCAAGCTCGAAAAAATCAACAGCCTCTTAGCCCTACGCCTTGCCGTCTTGTTTAACCGAGGCCGAGGACATGGCGAAGCCCCTTCCCAAATCAAGCTCGCCGCCTACAAAAACGGCTACAGCCTCACCCTACCCGCTACTTGGCTCAACGCTCACCCGTTATCACACACCAACTTAGTCGAAGAAATGGCAATCTGGCAAACCGTCGGAGTCAATCTGTCATTACAGGTGGAATAAGGCAAAAGATTAAAGCCTTCCCCCTTCATGGGAGCACCCCGTTGGGGGAGGGGATTTTTTCATTTGGTCTATCCCCTATCTAAGCATATCTAACATTGCCTAGATGGGGATTTTTTATTTGGTCTGTTTATTCCCACTCAATCGTCGCAGGGGGTTTGCCTGAGACATCGTAAACAACGCGGTTCAGACCTCTTACTTCGTTGATGATTCGGTTGGATACGCGGCCTAACAGGTCGTAGGGGAGGTGCGCCCAGTGGGCGGTCATGAAGTCGCTGGTGACGACGGCGCGGAGGGCAACGACGTTTTCGTAGGTGCGACCGTCGCCCATTACGCCAACGCTCTTTACCGGCAGGAACACGGCGAAGGCTTGGCTGGTGAGGTCGTACCAGCTCTTGCCAATATCGGCTTCGCCACACGCGCCAGCCGCCACGTCGCGTTCTGTGGCTAAGGTGGCGCGAAGTTCGTCGATAAAGATGGCATCGGCACGTTGTAACAGGGCAGCGGCTTCGCGTTTGACTTCGCCCAAAATGCGTACACCTAAGCCGGGGCCGGGGAAGGGGTGGCGGTACACCATTTCGCGCGGTAGGCCAAGGGCAACACCTAATTCACGCACTTCGTCTTTGAACAATTCACGCAACGGCTCTAATAACTTGAGGTGCATATCTTCAGGTAAGCCACCGACATTGTGATGGCTCTTGATCGTATGTGCCCCTTTTTTGTTTTTACCGGCTGATTCAATCACATCGGGGTAAATCGTGCCTTGCGCTAACCATTTGGCGGCGGTGAGTTTTTTCGATTCGGCTTGGAACACTTCGACGAATTCTTTACCAATGATCTTGCGCTTGGCTTCGGGATCGCTGACCCCAGCCAGTTTGCCCATAAAGTCGTCAACGGCATCAACACGGATGACTTTTACGCCAAGGTTACGTGCAAACATATCCATGACCATATCGCCTTCGTTCAGGCGCAGTAAGCCATGATCGACGAACACGCAGGTTAATTGATCGCCAATGGCACGATGGATTAAGGCGGCTGCCACGCTGGAGTCGACTCCGCCGGACAGACCGAGAATGACTTCTTCTGCGCCAACTTGAGCGCGAATGTTAGCAACGGCTTCGGCAATGTAATCGCCCATGACCCAATCCGTACCACAGCCGCAAATGCCATGCACAAAACGTTCTAATAGGGCGCGGCCTTGTTGTGTATGGGTCACTTCGGGGTGGAATTGCACAGCATAGAATTGGCGGCTTTCGTCTGCCATCCCGGCAATGGGGCAAGACGGCGTAGAGGCCATGACCTTAAAGCCTTCGGGCAACTGCATGACGGAATCGCCGTGGCTCATCCATACCTTCAACATGCCATGCCCTTCGTCCGTGGTGAAGTCGGCAATGTCTTTGAGCAACGCCGTATGCCCATGCGCCCGCACTTCGGCGTAACCAAATTCACGCGCCTTCCCGGCGGCTTCGGCAGTCATCACCACCCCACCGAGTTGCTGCGCCATCGTTTGCATCCCATAGCAAATGCCCAATACCGGAATGCCAAGTTCAAATACCACCTTGGGGGCGCGAGGTGTGTCGCCTTCGGTGACAGAGCTGGGGCCGCCCGAAAGAATAATGCCCTTCGCACCATAGTTGCGAATGAAGTCTTCGCTCACGTCATAAGGATGAATTTCGCAGAAAACTTTGGCCTCGCGCACACGGCGAGCGATGAGTTGGGTAACTTGTGAACCGAAGTCCAGAATCAGAATTTTTTGATGTGACATAAAAGGGATTCCTTGAACCTTGAATGTAGAAAGGGCGGCTCACAGAGCCGCCCCAAATGGAAGCAAATTCGCTTATTCGACGTGGTAGTTAGGGGCTTCTTTGGTGATTTGCACGTCATGAACGTGCGATTCACGCACCCCAGCCGAGGTAATTTCGACGAAGTTGGCTTTAGCGTGCATATCGGGAATTGTGGCGCAGCCTAAGTACCCCATAGAAGAGCGCAAGCCGCCCATCAGTTGATGGATCACTGCCAGCACTGAGCCTTTATATGGCACTCGGCCTTCAATGCCTTCGGGAACGAATTTATCGACGTTTGCCGTGCCGTCTTGGAAGTAACGATCGGATGAACCCGCTTGCATCGCGCCCAGTGAGCCCATACCGCGATAGGACTTATAGGAGCGGCCTTGGAACAATTCGACTTCACCAGGAGCTTCTTCTGTCCCAGCAAACAAACCACCGAGCATCACCGTATTTGCCCCGGCAGCGATGGCCTTGGCAATGTCGCCAGAGTAACGAATCCCGCCATCAGCAATCATCGGTACGCCCGTGCCTTGCAGTGCGTCAGAGACCATTTGAATCGCCGTAATTTGTGGCACACCGACACCGGCAACGATACGGGTTGTACACATGGAACCGGGGCCAATCCCGACTTTCACTGCATCCGCACCATAATCAACTAAAGCACGCGCTGCGTCTGCCGTTGCAATATTGCCGCCAACAACTTCCACATGCGGGTAGTTCTTTTTCACCCATTGCACGCGGTCTAACACGCCTTGCGAGTGACCGTGGGCGGTATCCACCACAATCATATCGATCCCGGCTTCAACCAGCAGCTCAACCCGCTCTTCCGTACCAGCACCAACACCTACCGCCGCACCAGCGCGTAAACGCCCAGCAGAATCCTTGTTGGCATTCGGGTGCTCGTTGGATTTGAGAATGTCTTTAACGGTAATCAAACCACAGAGTTCAAACGCATCATTAATCACCAAAACACGTTCTAAACGATGTTTGTGGATCAGCTCTTTGGCTTCTTCGACACTCGCGCCTTCCTTAACAGTGACAAGGCGACGTTGTGGGGTCATGATGGCTTTAACGGGTTGATCTAAATTTGTTTCAAAGCGCAAATCACGGTTGGTAACGATACCAACCACTTTGCCAGTCTTATCAACGACGGGTAGACCCGAAATCCGATGTTGGCGCGTTAAATTCAGCACATCGCGCACCGACATGGTAGGTGCGACAGTAATCGGGTCTTTTAAAATCCCGGATTCAAACCGTTTTACCTTGGCAACTTCTGCCGCCTGGGCTTGCGGAGAAAGGTTTTTATGGATAATACCGATCCCACCTTCCTGCGCCATCGCAATTGCCAAACGCCCTTCCGTCACCGTATCCATAGCGGCGGAAAGGAGAGGCAAGTTGATGGAGATGTTGCGTGTTAGCTTAGTAGCAAGGCTGACATCACGCGGGAGAATTTGAGAATGGGCGGGAACAAGAAGAACGTCGTCAAACGTTAAGGCTTTTTGAATTACGCGCATAAGCTTTTTTCTAGGCTCACAAAAATCTATTATACCGCATGGTAGCCTTTTCCTTACCTCTTACCTTAACCACCCTTATTTAAGCCAATCATGAAAATCAAACCTTTTCTGCACTGCACCCTTGCCGCACTCACCGTGTTGAGTGTGGCGCATGTTTCCGCACAAACCTATCAATGGAAAGATGCGCAAGGCCGTACCGTAATTTCTGATACACCGCCACCGCGCAGTATTCGGGATACAAAAACTTATGGTATGGGACGGGAACTCCCCCCGCCACCACCCACGACCCCACCCAGCCAAGCTAATGGCAATCCAAACGAAATGCGTGATCCACGTATGACAGGATTAGGTAATCCCCCCAACGCCTCAATAGCTGACAAAGAAATCGAACTGCGCAAACGGATGCAGGCCAATAAGGAAAAAGCCGAGAAGGACGAGAAGGATCAACAACTCGCCCAGCAAAACCGCGAAAGCTGCGAACGCGCCAAACGGCAGTTAATGACTTATGAATCAGGGGAGCGTGTCATGACCCGTGACAGCAATGGCGAGCGTGCTTTCCTTGATGATGCACAACGCAAAGCCGAAGCGGATCGTATTCGCAAACAGATTCAAGACAACTGTAAATAAACAACGGGCAACTAGAGTCTGTTGACATTCGCTCCCGAGTTTGATGCCAAATGTGTCTATGGCTAAAATAATCGTTTTTTATCAATGAGATGCGGATTGGCTATTCACAGCCTTTGATGTCTGCTTATCTCTTGTTTTTTGGGTGGAGAGTGGGATGGTTCGTTACTGGTTGCGAGACGATCAATATGAACGTATTGCCTCATTCCTGCCGGGTAAGAAAGGTGACCCCGGTAGAACAGGCAAGGACAACCGTTTGTTTGTCGAAGCCGTCCTGTGGATAGCTCGTACTGGCAGCCCTTGGCGTGATCTGCCTAGTGAATTCGGATTGTGGAATAGCGTCTATCAACGCTTTGCCCGGTGCTCGCGGCAAGGCGTATGACACGGATACCATCATTGAGCACCTGACTGCTGTGGGAATTGAAGCCGTCATTCCACCCCGCCGCAACCGTCGGGTTCAGCGACCTTTTGATAAGCATCGATATAAGAGTCGTAACTTGGTCGAGCGATTCTTCTGTCGTATCAAGCAATTCAGGCGCATCGCCACCCGCTACGACAAGCTTGCTGCTCGATTCGCTTCCTTCGTTGCCATGGTTGCCAGCGTCATTTGGCTTGCTTAAATGTCAACAGACTCTAGCAAATGAATCCCAACGACCGGGCGCACTTTGTCGTAGTTTTCTCCTTTGTTGAGCTGCTTTCCCAGCAAACGAGCGAGGTAATACAAACTCCGCGCCCCCCAATCGACGAATTTGCATACCTGCATTTCGACGTTGTAAATCACGCCCTCGCTATCCTCAGCGAGTACATCTAAAACGATCTGCTTGCCTTCCAAATGCTCCGGCAAAATTTCCGGGTGACGAATCTCGATTTTGACCACTGGTGGATAGTCATGGCGCACGGCATTGATGAGGGAAATCAAGAGGTTGGGCTTCGCGACGAAGAGCTTTTTGAAAACAAAATCGTTTTTTGGATCAAGTAATTCGTACTTGATGTTTGAGTTGATGCTGGG
>CAZOBT010000161.1:0-5534 GCA_964578025.1 uncultured Rhodocyclaceae bacterium
TCGTAGGCGTTCTTTTGCGCTTGTTTGACATTGACCCCTAAGGCCGTCACACACAACACGCGCCCACCGGCGGTAACTGCCGCGCCATCGCTGTTATTCGCTGTTCCCGCATGGAAGACATGCACATCGTCACTCACCGCATTGCCCCCACTGGGCAAACCATGAATGACATCGCCCTTAGTCGGGGTATCAGGGTAATTCGCTGCCGCCATAACCACGCCTAAAGCCACACGGCTATCCCATTGGGCTTCAATTTTGTCCAATGTGCCAGCCGTGGCGTGTTCTAACAATTCGACCAAATTCGATTTCAAACGCATCAAAATCGGCTGCGTTTCAGGGTCGCCCATCCGGCAGTTAAATTCCAAGGTTTTGATCTTGCCTTCGGGAGAAATCATCAAGCCAGCATAGAGGAAACCGGTATAAGGCAAGCCATCGGCAGCCATGCCTTTGACGGTAGGCAGAATCACTTCACGCATTGCCCGAGCATGAACTTCTGGCGTAACTACTGGCGCGGGAGAATATGCGCCCATACCACCGGTATTGGGGCCAGTGTCGCCATCGCCAATGCGTTTATGGTCTTGGCTGGTGGCTAAGGTCAAGACGTTCTTGCCATCGACCATCACAATAAAGCTGGCTTCTTCACCAACCAAGAACTCTTCAATCACCACACGCGCCCCGGCATCGCCCAGCTTGTTGCCAGACAACATGTCATCCACGGCAGCATGAGCTTCTTCCAAGCTCATTGCCACCACCACGCCCTTACCAGCGGCAAGGCCATCGGCCTTAATGACGATTGGCGCACCTTTAGCCTCAATGTAAGCATGTGCGGCAGTGGTATCGGAGAAAGTTTCAAATTCAGCGGTTGGGATGTTGTGCCGCGCCATAAAGCGTTTGGCGAAATCTTTTGAAGACTCCAACTGAGCGGCTTGCCGAGTTGGGCCAAAAATGCGCAAACCACGATCACGGAAAATATTCACCACCCCTGCTGCCAACGGAGCTTCAGGGCCGACAACGGTCAGGTGAATTTTTTCTTGCTGGGCAAAATCCGCCAACGCCGCCGGATCAGTCATCGCCAGATTCACCAAATTCGGCTCGCGTGCCGTGCCCGCATTGCCGGGAGCAACATAAACCGTATGTACATCGGGATTCTGTGCCAGTTTCCAAGCCAGTGCATGTTCGCGGCCACCGCCGCCAATGACGAGCAATTTCATAAAAAGTCCTTACTTTCTGTTGTCTAGATAGTAGATATGTGTGGTGTACCGTTGCGCTTAATGTCCACACCATTGGCTCTCACAGGGAATGCCATCATTGTCCCCATCCATTTTAGTACCGGGACAATTACGTAAAAACCAAGTGGCTTCAGCACAGGAGCGCATTTGCGAACAATAGGTGCGCCCATCACAACGATAACCCCCCGGATTCGCGCCTTGCGGCAAGTTTGGTCTTGCTCCTGGCTGACCATATCCACCATTACCCTGAGCCGGATTATTGTAGTTGGTCTGTGCATAGGCAGAGGATTGCCCTGCCAATGCGGCACACAGGCTTAACGTACAAACGAGCAGAAGTTTTTTCATGGTAGTTTCCTCAAGCGTGTCGAAGATACCCCCGCGTGCAGCGGGGGGCGATGTTGTCTGAACCTTGTCTTAGTGCCGGAAGTGGCGTGCGCCGGTCATGACCATGGCGAGGCCGTGTTCGTCGGCGGCGGCGATGACTTCTTCGTCACGCATCGAGCCACCGGGTTGAATCACGGCTTTTGCCCCAGCATTGGCGAGGACATCGACACCATCACGGAAGGGGAAGAAGGCATCAGAGGCAACGCATGAACCCTCTAAAGAGAGGCCAGCGTTTTGTGCTTTGATCGCCGCGATACGGGTCGAATCGACACGGCTCATTTGCCCTGCACCCACGCCCAAAGTCATGCCGCCACCACAGAAAACGATGGCGTTGGACTTAACAAACTTGGCCACGCGATAGGCAAAGAGCAAGTCTTCCAATTGCGCATCGGTGGGGGCTTTTTTAGTCACTACCTTCAAGTCAGAGGCTTGTACGTTGAACATATCCGGCGTTTGTAAGAGCAAACCACCGCCAACGCGCTTCATTTCAAAGGCGTGGTAATCGTTGCTTAAAGGCACTTCTAAGACACGCAGATTTTGCTTGGCGGCTAACAAGGCTTTGGCTTCGGCAGTAAAAGCAGGAGCGATTAACACTTCGACGAAGTGCTTACGTTCGTTCATCGCATTCACCACATCCACACCGACTTCGCCGTTAAAGGCAATGATGCCGCCGAAGGCGGAGGTGGAATCGGTTTTGAAGGCTTTTTCGTAGGCGGAAAGCAAATTGACATCAATCGCTACGCCACAAGGATTGGCGTGTTTAATGATGACGCAAGCGGGGGCAGTAAAGGTCTTCACACATTCCCAAGCGGCATCGGCATCAGCGATGTTGTTGTAGGACAACTCTTTGCCTTGCAACTGCGTGTAATTGGCGATAGCACCGGGAGTTGCCACCGGGTCACGGTAGAAAGCGGCTTGTTGATGCGGGTTCTCGCCGTAACGCAAGGCTTCGACCCGATCAAACGCGGTTTGGAAGGCGGCGGGGAAGGGTGACAGTTTGGGGGCTTCTTCGGCCTTGGATTCCAATGCGGTGAGCCAGTTAGCAATCGCAGAATCGTAACGCGCGGTATGCACAAAGGCTTTTTTCGCCAGACCGAAACGGGTTTCTAAGGCCAAGCCGCCTGCATTCGCTTGCATTTCCGCTAACAAGGGTTGGTAGTCAGCCGGATCGGTGACGATGGCAACACCCGCATAGTTTTTCGCGGAAGAACGCACCATTGCGGGGCCGCCGATGTCGATATTTTCAATCGCATCTTCTAAGGTCACACCGGGCTTGGCAACGGTTTCGCGGAAGGGGTAGAGGTTCACACACACCAAATCAATGGTGGGAATGTCGTGCTGGGCAATGGTCGCCAAATGCTCAGGCAAATCGCGCCGCGCCAAAATCCCGCCATGCACTTTGGGGTGCAGGGTCTTCACGCGCCCATCTAACATTTCAGGGAAGCCGGTGTAATCACCGATTTCGGTGACAGCTAAACCGGCATCACGCAGCATTTTTGCTGTACCACCGGTAGATAACAATTTCACGCCTTGCGCTGCCAAGCCTTGGGCAAATTCAAGAACGCCACGTTTATCAGAAACAGAAATCAGAGCTTGTTGGATTTTCATGGAGAGTAGGAGAGGAATAAAAAAAGAGGAAAAAACAAACAATTAAAAACGGCGGAAACTACAACAACTGATATTCCGCCAGCTTTTTGCGTAAGGTATTGCGGTTAATGCCCAACATGGTTGCCGCTAGGGTTTGATTGCCAGCGGCACGTTGTAAAACAAATTCAAACAAGGGTTTTTCCACGCTTTTTAACACCATGTCGTAAATCGCGTTGGGCTGTTCACCGTCTAAATGCAAAAAATAATCTTCTAACGCTACCGTTACGGCAGCGGGTAAATCCGTTTGGCTCATGCCGCTAGTTCCTTATGCCCCACACCTGCACTGGCGGGGTCATCGTTTGCATGAGGATGGTCTTCGGTATTGTCTTTGTAGGGCAAATGGACATGGTCTGCCGCCAAGCTTAAAAAGAAATCGCGCACGGCTTGGCGTTGCTGTACCACATCCGGTAATTGGTTCATATGAAAACGGAAAGAGGCCGAGCCGACCAAGCCCTTGGTGTACCACGCAATATGCTTACGGGCGACACGGCAACCCGTTTCCAGCCCATAAAAGGAATACAAATCCTCTAAGTGTTCTAAAAGAATGTCATGAATTTCCATGACCGTCGGCGGGGGGAGTTTTTCCCCGGTTTTTAAGTAATGTGCAATTTCACGGAATAACCACGGACGACCTTGCGCCGCCCGCCCAATCATCACCGCATCCGCTCCCGTGGCCTCTAGGACTAATTTGGCCTTTTCTGGCGAAGTCACGTCGCCATTGGCAATCACGGGGATTTTGGCTTTGGTCTTTACCGCGCGAATGGTGTCGTACTCGGCTTGCCCAGTGTATTGCTGGCAACGCGTGCGCCCATGAATGGCTAAGGCGCGAATCCCGGCATTTTCGGCAATTTCCAAGATACGCGGGGCGTTACGGTTTTCGCTATCCCAGCCCGTCCGAATCTTCAACGTGACAGGGGTATCCGGCACGGCTTGCACCACCGCTTCTAAGATTCGGGCTACCAAATCTTCATGGCGTAACAAGGCCGAACCTGCCATGACATTACAAACTTTCTTGGCGGGACAGCCCATATTGATGTCAATAATCTGCGCCCCATTGCGCACATTGTGCTGCGCCGCTTCTGCCATCATGTGTGGGTCAGCTCCGGCAATTTGCACCGAAATCGGGGCAACTTCGCCTTCATGATTGGCACGGCGCAAGGTCTTGGCACTGCCATAGAGCAGGGAGTTGGAAGTTACCATCTCTGACACCGCCAAACCCGCCCCCATCTTTTTACAAAGTTGGCGAAATGGACGATCGGTAACACCCGCCATCGGCGCGACAAAGAGATTATTCGGCAGCGTAAAACCGCAAAATTCCATGATTTTTCAAGGGGGAGGGGAAAAAGGGAAGGGCGGGATTTTACCGCAAAGGCGGCAAGCCATGTTTGGCACGCGCTTTTTGGCACTGCGGATCAGGCTCACCTTCTTG
Organism: uncultured Rhodocyclaceae bacterium; assembly: GCA_964578025.1. GTDB lineage: Bacteria > Pseudomonadota > Gammaproteobacteria > Burkholderiales > Rhodocyclaceae > CAZOBT01. Next base: position 4,690 of record CAZOBT010000161.1, read on the forward strand.
GGTAAATGGCATAAATTCGCGGCAGGTTGAAGAGCGTAACGGATAAATCTGGCAGGCAGTGCTTTGCCCCACGTCACCGCTTAAGGCAATGCAGCGATGTGTTTGCAAGTCGTATTGCATACAGCGTAAATGCGGACTCACTGCTTGCGTTAGCCCAGCGGGAACGCTGCCGCCGGGGGCATCATCGGCCTCTGCCCAATAAAACGAAACGCGAAACGAACTACAACACGCGCCACATGGCATACAAACATCGGACATCGCTACCCCCCTTGCGCCCCTTGTTGTACCAGCAATTCCATAGGCGTACTTGCGTTGATAACTCGCACCTCCCGCTGCGGGAAGGGAATCGTAATCCCCGCCTGCTTAAACGCTTTCCACAGCAATAAATTCGCTTCAGCCCGGACATTGCCAATCCCCGCTTCTGGGTCAGCAATCCAAAAGGTCAGCTCAAGGTTAATGGCACTATCACCAAAATTAGCGAGCCAAGCGCGGGGGGCGGGTTCGTTGAGAATGCGCGGATGTTCTTTAGCCACTTCCTGCATCAAGGCCAACACGCCATCTACGTCAGAATCGTAGGCCACACCAATGCTGGTGGTAACGCGGACTTTCGGATTGGAAAAGGACTGGTTTTGTACGGTATTGGCAACTAACGCTTCATTGGGGACAAGGTATTCCACCCCATTGGGGTGACTGAGTACGGTGTAACGTGTGGTGATTTGTGTCACTGTCCCCGCCGTATTAGCATCCACTTGGATGACATTGCCCAGACGAATTGAACGATCGAGCAAAATGATGAAGCCAGAGACATAGTTGCTGGCGATTTTTTGCAAACCAAAGCCCAAACC
>CAZOBT010000162.1:0-998 GCA_964578025.1 uncultured Rhodocyclaceae bacterium
ATGGGCTAACTGCTGTTCAGCTCGGCCTTTTTCGGCGCGGGCTTTGACCAGATCAGGGTTGCGGGAGGTGGCTTGATTTAAGTTTTCGCTTAAATCGGCAATCTTTGGTACATCACTGAGTTTGCCACTCACCTCAAAGCTCTCTTCCAACTCCGCCCCGACCAACGCCCGTAAACTCAGGCGGGCTTGTTGAGCGCGTAAGCTGGCGGAACGTGCGACTTTTTGTGCATTCAATAATTCGGCATCGGCTTTGACCAATTCATAACGTGGGGCTTCGCCTGTTTCGACCCGGATGGCGATACGGTTACGAATGCCTGCCATCAGTTCTTGATCTTCTTTACTGGCGCGTTCTTCGGCTTGACGACGCAGTAACTCGTAGAAACGAGTACGTAATCGCGCAATAAGATCGGCGGTAATAATTTGGCGTGTACCTTCAGCCACATTGACCCCTGATTCGGCGGTAGCAATGCGGCTACTCCGTTGCCAGAGGTCTAAGGGTTGAGTCACGGTAATACTTTGTACCGTGCCGGTCGTTGGGGCGGGAGTGAGCCGCGCCCGGCTATTGCCATGTAGCACTTCCAGCTCAGGATTAGGGAATGCCGAGGCTGTCACCACCCCCGCTTCCGCTGCCCGAACGTGCGCCTGTGCCGCGAGAACATTGGGACTAGCGCGTAAAGCCAAGGCTTCTAATTCACTAAGCGGATAGCTTTTGGCATAGGCTTGATTCAGGCCAAAAACCGCGATAAAAGCACTTGCTAGGACAAAAGTGCGCATGGGCAATACCTCTTTTTTATTAAACTTGCACCGATATTACAAAAATGGTTGACAAGGTTTTGTAACGAAATATTGTGACTTTGTGCCGATTCTTTTGCGGTTTTATTGTTCTAGCAGAAGCACTTACGGGATTTTACGGGGGCAGTACGATGGTTTTGACGACAGCCAAAAAGCAAAAAGGCATCTCGCGATGAGATGCCTTTTCTAGAATTTGGCGCGCCCGA
>CAZOBT010000162.1:1036-5457 GCA_964578025.1 uncultured Rhodocyclaceae bacterium
CTACGGGCGCATTGTTTTTTGATTTGCTTGTCTGCAACTTGGCGGAGGCGGTGAGATTCGAACTCACGATGCCTTTCGGCACGCCGGTTTTCAAGACCGGTGCATTCAACCACTCTGCCACACCTCCGAAGGGGACGCATTATAGATGCTGATCTTGGATATGGCAAGCTTTTTCGTACAAAAAATCAATAATCGCAGGAAAACTAGTCGTTCTGCCCAAAATTTTGTCATACGGGTTTCTGTTACGGTGCGGCAACAACTTGCAACTTTCGGGGCGATTCGTTAGTCTCAGCAACGCATTTATTCGCAATTTCGCGATTGCAAGGAGACAGAAGCAATGCAAAATCAATTTCCGATGTATGGTCAAGGGACGCAAGAGTTTGCCGTTACCCAAAACCGTGTCTTACGCAACACCTATATGTTGCTGGGTTTATCAATGCTTCCCACCGTAGCGGGGGCAGTCATTGGCTTAAAAACTGGCTTCAGCCTGTTTGCAGGTAGCCCACTGATTTCTTTCCTCGTGTTCTTTGGGATTGCTTGGGGTTTTATGTGGGCAATTCAACGTACTGCCAATAGCGGCTTAGGTGTGGCGGTACTGCTGGGCTTTACCTTCTTTATGGGTTTGATGTTATCCGGCATTTTGCGCGCTGCGTTGGGCTTTAGTAACGGTGGCACATTAGTCGCGATGGCAGCCGGTGGTACAGGGGCGATCTTCTTTACCCTTGCTGGGATTGCTAGTGTGAGTAAGCGTGACTTTAGCAATATGGGCAAGTTCCTCTTTATGGGGGTTGTTGTTCTGCTCTTGGCAAGTGTTGCTAACATCTTTTTCCAAGTTCCCGCCATTTCCTTAGCCATTTCCGCGATGGCGGTGGTGATCTTCTCTGCTTACATCCTCTACGACATCAGCCGTATTGTGAATGGTGGTGAAACCAACTACATCTTGGCTACTCTGTCGGTTTACCTCGACATTTATAACGTCTTTGTTAACTTGTTGAATTTGCTGATGGCCTTTGCTGGCGAACGTGACTAAGCGATTCAACGCCCTTTGGCCTAAGCGAAAGCAAGTGGCCATTGCTTGATCCCACCCCCGTAAAGTTGTTGCTTACGGGGGTTTGCTTTTAACTTGAGGAAAATAACACCATGAATTTTGATCGTGAATTAGACGTTAAAGGTTTAAACTGCCCTTTACCCATTTTGCGTACCAAAAAAACCCTCGCTGAAATGGAATCCGGGCAAGTTTTGCGCGTCCATGCCACCGATCCTGGCTCACAAAAAGACTTTGCTGCCTTTGCCAAGCAAACGGGCAATACGTTGCTTGAGCAAAATGTCCTTGCTAATGTTTTTGAATATTTTTTACAGCGTAAATAAGGAGTAAACCTTGTTGTCTTCCTCTTGCTCTACCCCCGCGCCAACGCTTACGGCGATAGATTTAGCGGCCTATGTGTTGTTAGAAAATCGCCTTGCTGCAGAAGGAGAAGCGGCAGCCCAGTTGTTTACGGATTTAGCCAACCATGCCGCTTGGCAAGAAAACGCGCTGCCTGAATTTGCCGCTTGGTTGGCACAACAACAGGCACAGGGGTATTGGGTAACGTTGGCCTTGAGCTATGAGTTAGGGGAAGACCTTGAATCCAAGGTTAAGCAACATGCTACACCGCCTGCGACGGCGCAAATGGCTGCCCCACACATTCGTGCATGGGCATTTCGCCAGCGTGTTGCGTTGACGGCGGACGAGGTTGACGCATTTCTCGGTGGAAGCAACACATCAAGCCGTGGCACAGCAAGCCCTGCCGGAATTGCCGACATTACGCCACGTTTATCGCCAGCGGCATACACACAGGCCATTCAGCGTGTCCAAGCGTATATTGCGGCGGGCGATTGTTATCAGGTCAATTTTACTTTTCCCTTAGATTTTGCTTGGTATGGCAGCTCGCTGGCGTTGTATGCCGCGCTGCGCCAGCAACAACCCGTCGCCTATGGCGGCTTCTGGCACTTGCCGGATTACACGGCGTTATCGTTTTCGCCCGAATTATTTGTGACTGCTCAGGTGATTACCCCAGAAAGATGGGAATTGTGCGTCAAGCCAATGAAAGGCACAGCCCCCCGCCACCCTGATCCTGTGCAAGATGCGGCTCTGCGCAATGCCTTGCCGGTTTGCCCCAAAAATCAGGCGGAAAACGTGATGATCGTTGATTTGTTACGCAACGATTTAGGACGTATCGCCACGGTAGGCAGTGTGCAGGTCAGCCAATTATTGGCGGTAGAAACGTATCCCAGTGTGCATCAAATGGTTTCGGAAGTGCGGGCGCACACCCCTCCGTTAGCGTTTACCGAGGTGCTCCGCGCTCTGTTTCCTTGTGGTTCGATTACGGGCGCGCCTAAGGTGCGGGCGATGCAGATTATTAAAGAGTTAGAAATTGCGCCGCGTGGCATGTACACCGGCAGCCTAGGTTATCTTGCGCCAACGGGGGAATTTACCCTGAATGTGGCAATTCGTAGTTTAGAGCTTGACCTAGCACAGCAGCGTGGGGTGATGGGGGTAGGGAGTGGTGTGGTTGCCGATTCGGTAGCGCACAACGAATGGCAAGAATGCTTACTCAAAAGTCGCTTCTTACAACGCCATGACCCAGGTTTCGTCTTAATCGAAACCTTACGCTTGGAGCTAAAACAGCAACATGCCGAGATCGCCCTACTGCCGTGGCATACGCAGCGTATCCAAGATTCGGCACAGGCTTTAGGTTTCGTTTTTAACGAAACTATCTGGCAAGAACAAATTGCCGCCGCCCAACTTGCTGCTATGCAACAAAGTCAGGCGGAAAAGGATGATAAAAAGGGCGATAAACCGGGCATTGCTACGTGGCGACTTCGCTTGACCCTGAACCATGCTGGTACATTGGCCTGGCAAATCTTCCCGTTGCTGCCCGAATTACCCGAACAAACGCCTGCCAATGCCGCCCGCTATTTGCGCCTTGCTGCCCAACGGGTGCTATCTACCTCGCCCTTGCAACGGCACAAAACGAGCCATCGCCCGCTATACGATGCGGCATTACGCGAGATTGCCAACACGCCAGAAATTTTTGATGTCTTGTTCTTAAACGAACGTGATGAAGTGGTCGAAGGTGCGCGGAGTGCCATCTTTGCCAAGATTCAAGGGCAATGGTTCACCCCCGCCTTAAGCTCCGGTTGCCTACCCAGCGTGTGGCGGGCGCGGGCATTGGCGCAAGGTGAGGCTCATGAAGCGGTATTAAGCCTTGCTGACTTAGAAAGGGCAGAAGCCTTGGTCTGTGCGAATGCCTTGCGGGGGGAAGTAGCAGTAAGTTTGTTGTCTGAGTGAAACTTGCCTTAGAGTGCAGTACACTCAAGTAACCACCGATACCACCTTAAGGACATCCGATCATGAGCGAATTTGGCATTGTCACCCTCGCGCTACTCATTTTCCTGTTTATCACTGTCGCCAAAGGGGTACGTATCGTACCGCAAGGGGAGGAATGGATTGTTGAGCGTTTGGGTAAATATCGCACCACCCTATTGCCCGGGCTGCATTTGATTATTCCGTATTTGGATACTGTGCCATATAAATTGGTAACGAAAGACATCATCCTTGATGTGCAAGAACAAGAGGTGATTACGCGTGATAATGCGGTGATTCTGACCAATGCCATTGCGTTTATTAAAGTCACTGATCCAGTGAAAGCGGTATATGGTGTGGTGGATTTTAGCGAGGCGATTCGTAATTTGATTATGACTACCCTGCGCTCCATCATTGGTGAAATGGAGTTGAATGAAGCCTTATCGTCACGAGATCGGATCAAAGCCCGCCTAAAAGAGTCGATTGCCGATGAAGCCGTGGATTGGGGTTTAACTGTTAAATCCGTGGAAATCCAAGACATTAAACCGTCACAATCCATGCAACGTGCAATGGAACTACAAGCCGCTGCCGAACGTGAACGCAGTGCGGCGGTAACGAAAGCTGAAGGTGAAAAACAAGCGGCGATTTTACAGGCGGAAGCGCGTTTAGAATCCGCCCGCCGTGATGCGGCAGCGCAAGTGACGCTGGCAGAGGCATCCGCAGAAGCAATCCGTCGTGTCACTGCTTCGATTGGTAATGAAGACGCGCCTATGCGTTATATGTTGGGCGAAAAATACATTCATGCCATCGAGAAAATGGCTACCGCTAATGGCTCGAAAATTGTTTTGCTGCCGGGTGATTTACACCAAAGCCTTGCGAGTCTGGTCGGTAAAGCGATGCCGAAATAGATTGAAGGTACAGTATCAACAAAGCCAAAGCCCAGAATGTTCTGGGCTTTGGCTTAAATATTTGTTCCTGTGACACTGCCTGTCAGTGGGTCATAGCTGATAAAGCGGTTTGTGCCACCGGGGTAATAAGCTTCTTGCCCACTTTTTTGGGTATCAATTTGGGTAAA
>CAZOBT010000163.1:0-1123 GCA_964578025.1 uncultured Rhodocyclaceae bacterium
GAATTCGTCTCCTCACTCGCCACCCGCATCGTCGAAATCAAACTCGATGGCACAGTCATCGACTACCAAGGCAACTACGAAGAATACCTCGCCAGCCAAGGGGTGAATTAAGCGGGTTAAGTAAGCGTAAAGCTGAGATCAAAATTCATTTGGTCTGAAATGCACTAGACCAAGCTAGACGTTCTCTATTAGGGGATTTCTAGTTTGGTCTTTTTTTATATGCTTTTTAACAACCTGAGCTATCTGTGACAACGGTAGGCCAGTCATAGCCAGAGCGGCGGGCTTCGGTATAAGTTACCTTACAGGCAGCAGGGTCAGAGGCATTTTGTTGGCGGAATTCCATGACCCCCGTGTTAATCATCACGGCGGTGTAGCCAGTGAAATCCACCCATTGTTCAATACTGAAATAGCTTCCGGTTGAAGTGCGGTCTTGCCCAGTGGGATAGCCATACCACATTACTCCGGTGACTCCACTGGGTGAAGTAATTGGTGTTCCACTCCCTGAACTGGTGGAAACAAAACAGCCAGGAGACATTTGACACTTTGCATAAGAAAGCTTTATTGCTGATTGAATTGCTCCCTCCATGCCTTTTAAGGCGGCTACCCGTGCGTCTTTGCCTAGATCAACAAACTTTGGCAATGCTGTGGCTGCCAAGATGCCGAGGATTACGATTACGACCACGAGTTCAATGAGGGTGAAGCCTTTGTGAAGAGTTTTCATAGTTATTTCCAATGGTTAACAACTATCCGTTTTGACAGCGACGACGGGTGGGATATTGGGATCATAAGCTTCGGTGTACTGGGCATAACATTCGTCAGGATTTGCTACTGTTTTCACCCGGAAACGTGTTGTTGCTGTCCCATTGGGGGCAGTAACTTCAAATACATTTGCATCGTAGTCGACCAGCGTTTGAATAAACCCTGTACTGACATTCCCACCTGCTTCTGGATAGCAGTTATATAAGGTGTAAGTTGTGCCATTAATCACTGTATTTGTACCTCCATTTGGTCGAATACCGGTTGCTGCACACTTACTGCGCCATAGAGCCGCTGTCGACTTTAATGTTCCTGCTAATGCGTTAACTTGAGCAATCCGCGCATCCTTGCCCAAATCAACAAACTT
>CAZOBT010000163.1:1223-5440 GCA_964578025.1 uncultured Rhodocyclaceae bacterium
GCGATATTGATTTGGCAATTTTGGGGGCAGGGCGGGCGCGGTTTGCCGAATACGAAGCCCAGATTCGTGCTGAATATCCTGCACTGAATGAGGCGGAATTTCAGGCGGGGCGGCAAGCGGTATTACAAGGATTTTTGCAACGGCAGATTTACCAGCTCCCTGACTTTTACGAGGGCTATGAAGCCACCGCTCGCCACAATTTAGAAGGCGCGCTGGCGAAGGCATTGACGGCTGCGTAATTAGCTTAACGACATCAAACACGTTTTTTCCTGATTGCCCTTTATCCATCAACATCCTTGATCGGCTTGTCGGGTTTGCCAGCACTTCCGGTACTTGTTGTACTGTTTGTTGCATTGATGCTGCTGGCAATCCCAAACCAATCTTGCAGCTTTTGCGCGGCCTTGGCTTTCACCTCGTCATTGATATACACCGCCACTAAGCCCACTGCCGCCGTTAACGCGCCAATATCATCGCTATAGCCCGCAATGGGCGTGATGTCAGGAATTGCATCCAACGGCGAGATGAAATAAGCCAACGCCCCATAAATCACCGTTTTTGCCCACGTTGGCACTTCGGGGCGTTGCGCTGCGTAATACAGCCATAACGCCTTCTCCACCACTTCGCGCCCTGCCTGTTTGGCGAAATGGGTCAGCTTGTGCCAAAACCCCGCTTCGCTGTAGTTTTTGGCGTTGTCTTGCGCCTTGTTTTTTGTCTCTGTGCTGTTCATCACAATCCTTTCTGTACGACGAAGAAAGAGCTACCAGCCACACAGTACAACTAAAGCCCTCTCCCGGCTAGACAGTACAACTTTCCCCGTTATTCCCCTTGAAAATCTACCATTTTGTATAAAACAATTTGTTACAAACAAGGGGGTAAAACCTATTCCTTTCTTGGGGGAAAACGTCAAACTGGAAGCACTTTCAGAGGGGAAAAGATCATGAAAAACAATCGCTTAAACATGCACAACACGTCAAATTTGACGATTTTGCAAAACCAAACCACCAAGAATTCATTGAAAAATATCGTATTTTTGCCATTGATTAGCATTTTGTTAGTATTTGGATTAAATGCAAATTCATACGCTGCAACACAAAAAACGTCAATGACTGAAGTTTTAGCAAATGTAAGCCAAATTGCTAGTATTTCTGACTCTGATGCACAAAAATTCCAAACTGCGATGACGCAAGAAGATCGTCAGCAGTTGCGCGATGAAATGCGCCAACAATGGAACGGCAATAACGCAACTGATGCACAAAAAAATTGGAAACAGCTTGGGGCAGAAGACCGCGAACAATTGCGTCGTGACATGGTACGCACCGTTCCTGCTGAATTGCCTGCCCCTGCCGCTGGGGTTGTACGTCACTAAACACTAAGTTTTAACCCAATCCCTCTGCCTAGCCCGCCATTTGGCGGGCTTTGTTTTTGTCTGTACAAACTAGATATGTGACGCAAAGGCAGCGGGAAGAAGTGCCGCGCTAGGAAAAAATAACAATTTGCCGCCTGAAATAACAATTCCTGAGCAGAAAAATAACAAGGGTGTTACCCCATCAAGCCGCAAAAAATGGTGGCTATCAGGCGTTTGCTGGTTTTATCTCTGCCGCTAATTGTTAAAAGATGTTAGGGCAGGGCATTTCGGACTAACCCTTACAATCATCTGTTCATTACTCATACTTAAAGGAGACTCCATATGATTTGGCGTAAATTAGCTGTAGGGCTGGGCATAGCCACATTCGGGCTACTGCCTCTCTCTGTGTTTGCCGCCCGTGTCGCGTTGGTGATTGGCAATGCCGCCTATCAAGAAGCCCCTCTCCGCAATCCGGTTAACGATGCGCGAGCAATGACTGAGAAATTACGTGGCTTAAGCTTTCAGGTGATTACCCAAGAAAATCTGAAAGTGCGTGATATTGGGCGCACCCTGCAAGGCTTAAGAAATCAGATTCGCCCCGGTGACGAAGTGTTGTTCTTTTATGCCGGGCATGGCTTGCAGGTGAAGGGCATAAATTACCTTCCCGCCGTGGATGCACAAATTCAAAGCGAAGAAGATGTAGCTTTGCAAAGTATCAATGTCACCGCCGTGCTGGATTTGTTGGAGGAAAGCCGGGCGGGGGTGAAACTTGTCTTTTTAGATGCCTGTCGCAATAACCCCTATGCCCGCAGTTTCCGTTCCGGTGGTACAGGGCTATCGAAAGTCGGAAATGCCCCCTCTGGTACTTTAATTTCTTTCGCCACTCGCCCCGGTAGTGTGGCGGCAGATGGGGCGGGGCAAAATGGTTTGTATACCGAAAATCTGTTGCGCCACATTACGACCCCTAATCAGCCAATTGAGCAAATGTTAAAGAGGGTCGCGCTTGGGGTGGAGCAAGGTTCCCAAGGTAAACAAGAGCCGTGGATTGAGGGCAGTATTAAAGGCGATTTTTACTTTGCCCAAGGCGGAGCAGCCCCCCAATTCGTTGAACAATCCTTGATTAAACCTAACCCTACGAATCCCAACAATACAAATTCAGCAATGGCCTATCGCCCTCGCCAAGAATTTAAGGATTGCGATGTCTGTCCTAACTTGGTGGTGATGCCTAGCGGCAGCTTTGTTATGGGTAGTCCAGAGAATGAGCCTGAACGGGATGAAGATGAAAGCCCGCGTCATCGGGTGAATATCAATTACAGCTTTGCAGTTGGCAAGTTTGAGGTGACTTTTGCCGAATGGGATGCCTGTGTGGCGGCGAATGCTTGCCAACATCGCCCTCGTGATATGGGCTGGGGACGTGGGCAACGCCCGGTGGGTAATGTCAGTTGGGATGATGCCCAAGAGTATGTGCGCTGGTTACAACAAAAAACTGGCAAGCCCTATCGCTTATTAAGCGAGGCCGAATGGGAATATGTGGCACGAGCTGGGACAACGACCCCCTTTGCGGCTGGACAACATGTCCATAGTGAGTTGGCAAACTTTGATTCCACCCAAACCTATAACGGTAGCCCACGCGGCCTATTCCGCCGCCAAACCCTGCCCGTAGGGAGTTTCCCGGCTAACCCGTTTGGGCTGCATGATATGAATGGCAATGTCTGGGAATGGGTGCAGGATTGCTATGAAGAGAACTATCAAACTGCACCTAACAACGGCTCAGCCGTGGATAACAGAAAATGTATCTACCGCAGTGTACGCGGCGGTTCTTGGGCAGATGGGCCTCGGCTACTACGCTCGGCAGCACGTTTACATATTGAACAAGGGTGGCGGCATCATGATTACGGTTTCCGTGTAGCACGTAACCTGCCATGACCTAAAAAACTGACTAAACGATTTGTTACATCTCCTTCCCCTGTTGATACCCATTTCTTACGAAAAAGGGTGAAACTGAAGTCACACACACAGGGGAAAACATCATGAAAAACAATCGCTTAAACACGCAGAACACAGCAAATTTGACGATTCTGCAAAACAAAACATCAACGTTTTCATTGAAAAATATCGTATTTTTGCCATTAATCAGTATTTTCTTAGTATTTGGATTAAGCGCAAATTCCTATGCGATTCAACAAAAATTGTCAATTAGCCAATCATTGACAAATGTAACTGAAACCACGGCGGTTGCTGATCTTGATAGAAATAAAATTGAAGTCGCATTTAACCAAGAAGATCGCCAACAATTGCGTGACGAAATGCGCCAACAATGGAATGGTGGTGCTGAAAACGCCCAAAAGACATGGAAGCAATTAGGCGCAGGTGATCGCGAACAAATGCGTCGTGACATGGTACAAACCAATGGAGCTGATCTGCCTGCTCCTGCTGCTGGAGCAGTTCGCCGCTAAACCCAACAAACTGTGTGAGTTTTCCCCCCGCAAACCCGCCGCAAGGCGGGTTTTGTTTTGCCGATTTTCTGGGGGCAAGACAACTTAACGCCTACTTAAGGTCTGTCATTGGGCAAAAAATAACAATTGGCGGCTGGAAATAACAATTTACGCCCCAAAAAATAACAAGGCTTTTTCATCATAAACGCTAGAAAACCACCTCGATACCCAGTTTCCCCGTGTTTTACCCTGTCGCGAATTGTTAAAAGATGTGTAGCTCTATGTAGTGGTCAAGTATTTTCGGACACTTCGATAGGTTGTTTGTCTGCCAGTTTGCGCTCGTAGGCGGAGGGTGGCAGGTAGCCCAGTGTTGAATGTAGTCGGACATTGTTGTAGAAGACGACGATGTAATCGGTAATGTCCTTGATGGCCTCGGC
>CAZOBT010000164.1:0-2933 GCA_964578025.1 uncultured Rhodocyclaceae bacterium
CTCTTAACTAGGCTTGATAATCAGTTAGCGTTAGCTACAACGATGCAACAAACTCAAGCCCACGCCTAACAACAACAAAACAACGGCTCGTTGCCGACTGCCCCACGCTAAATATGTCTGCCAACGAGTGCGGTCTGGATTAGGCAATCCGGGATACAGCCACAAAGGTAAAAGTTGCGTTAATGCACCACTCACCAATGGCAATAAGAAGGCAATTACCCAAATTAACGCCGTAGTGATTACTCCACCGTGCATTCCTACGCCTTGCACACCTTGTATCCCATGTAATACACCAAAAATTATTTGCCCAACAAAGGCAATACTTGCTACCAATAAACTTGGGGCAGCACCGGGTGCATACAAAGCTTTACCAAATAGTCGATGACAATGCCACAGCCATTCGACGATCAAGCAAACTAATACCAAGCCAGCTCCAACCGCTACCGTAAGGCCAAACCAAGCCAGTGAATTTGTACCAGTGATTGCCGCCCCCAAAGCAAGTACCAAAACCGCGCCCGCCATTGCCCATAACTTCTCTTGCAGCCACGGCTTTGCCCGTGGATCGGGTTGTTTAACGCTAGTTGGTAGCAACACAAGCAATGTGCCAACCGCTGTTAGACCGATAAAGCCCAATGGATTGAGATGGATGTGGAAGTAGCGTAGGGCAGGCAGATAATCATTGGCGTTACTGGTATTCAATGACAATAACAACATCAGCACAATCGCCAGCACTGCCAAAATGAATGCCCATAAGGCCACGGCATACCATCGCCAGCCCGGATGTGGCGATCCTATCGTCTCGCGGGCGCGTTGCACTTGCCATCGCCACAGCAGGACAGCACACATCACGTCTAGGCTGGCGGCAATCGTTATCAGCCAGATAGACCAATTTGCAAATTGCCCTGATAAACCAAGTACGACAAGGATACCGGCAATTTGTACCAAATAAGGCAAGCACGAAATAGTGCGAGATGGGGCGGGGGTGCGGGTAAGGACAGGCACAAAATGCAGCATCGCAGCAAAGATCAACGGCACAATGCCTAAGGCAAAAATGCAATGTGCCACCATGATTGAATTACCCAGCTCTGTCATTGCAGCAATGGCGGCAACAACAAAACTGATAACCGCCGAGATTGCAAAATACGGCATGGTTTATCTTTCCCAAACACAAACAAGGCCGCACTGTAGCCACAGTCTGCATAGCAAGCAAGCTTGCAAAACGGTATAAACAATATATACTATTTATACCATTTTATACTAAACATAGAGAAAGGTACGAACATCATGCGTAAAAAAGCTACCAACACCACCAAAGTGGCTGAACTGCCATTAGAGAGTGCAGCAACAGACACGCCAGCAACTACGCCCGTTGTTGCTGCAACGAGCGCAGCTAACGAAGCCGACACGGCAAACGTTGTTGCTGACGTTCCGGCTGAACCCATCCTTGCCACCGATCTTGCCACCAATCCCGCTAGCTCCCCAGAGGAACTTGCCCCCAGTGAAGATGCACAAACTGCCCCCGTGCTTGCCGTTGTCAGTGCTGAAAACCCCAGCAGCAGCAGCAAGGCAAAAAAGACCAAATTAGTACGCGACAGCTTTACCATGCCAGATAAAGAATATGCACAAATAGACCAAATTAAGAAACGTCTATTAACGCAAGGCCGGGCAGCTAAGAAAAGCGAGCTATTACGGGCAGGATTGGCGCAACTTATGGCTTTAGATGATGCCGCTTTACTTACCGCACTTGAGCAATTAGAGGTCATCAAAACTGGGCGTAAAGCCAAAAACGCCAAGTGATACGGTGCGGCGTTAACACGTTAGCAGTTAAGCTGCGCTTAGCCCATATTGGCAGGAAACATTTCTGGGCTAAGTACAGCGCGTAATACCGTTTGCTTTTCTTCTTGGCGGGTACGATTGGTCAGCCACCACACCGCACTTTTGCGAATACTAAACGGCATGATTTCTCCCGTCAGGAGCAACGCAGCTAATTCGCCTAAGTGCGGTTGATGCCCCACGAGCAATACTGCACCATGCCCATCTGGCCAGCCGCTGGCAGCCAATAATGAAGAAACACAAGCATCTGGGGCAATGCGTGGTTCGATTTCATACGGCAAGTCTAAGTAATCAGCGGTTTCGCGGGTGCGGATGGCAGGGCTAACCAAGATTTTGCATTCTTTAGGTAGCTGCGCCTGTAACCACTTTGCCATGTAACGGGCTTGCTTATGTCCACGCGGCGTTAAACGCCGCGCCATATCGTTATCGCCAAATTCCGCCTGTGCATGTCGCCATAAAATCAGCTCCATGATCTCCCCCTGAAAATAGTTATCCCGCCATTACAACAGGGTTTTATTACAGGGGTTTGACGCTAAATCAGTCATTTGCCTGATTCCCCAGTTTTTCCATAAGCAGTTGCTGCGCAATGCGTGGTTTGGCGCGGCGCGGACTGGCTTTTTGATAGTTGCCCGCGCTGTCCATCAACCATGCTTGGCTGTTATCGACCAAATACGTTTGCAAGCCTTCTTGTAAGACACGTTTTTGTAATTTCGGGTCAAGAATGGGGAAAGCGGTTTCGATACGGCGGAAGAAGTTACGCTCCATCCAATCGGCACTGGAAAGCCAAATTTTGCTTTTACCATCGTTGCGGAAGAAAAAGATACGGTGATGTTCTAAGAAACGCCCGATCACTGAACGCACGCGGATATTTTCGGACAAGCCTTTTACACCTGGGCGTAAGGCGCAAACGCCACGCACAATCAAATGAATTTTGACCCCAGCCTGTGAAGCGGCATACAAAGCGGTAATGACTTTGGGATCAAGTAGCGCGTTCATTTTGGCAATAATCATCGCTGGGCGACCTGCCTGCGCGATGCTGATTTCCTGCTGAATCTGCTCCACCATTTGTTCATGCAGGGTAAAAGGAGCTTGCAGTAAAT
>CAZOBT010000164.1:3033-5402 GCA_964578025.1 uncultured Rhodocyclaceae bacterium
ACACCAAACACCACATGCGCCCCCGCTTCTTCGAGCTTGGTTGCCCAACTGATATTGGCTTCTTCATCAAACCGCGCCAGCAGTTCGACCACCACGGTAACTTCTTTGCCATTCTTCGCGGCTTGGATCAAGGAATCCATCAACACCGAATCCGTGCCTGTGCGATACACCGTCATTTTGATTGCGGCAACGTGTGGATCGGTCGCCGCACTATGCAGGAAATCGGCAATCGGGCTGAAATGTTGATACGGGTGATGCAACAAAATATCGCCCCGGCGCAACGCGGCAAACCAATCGGCACGACGTTTATTTAAGGCTTTGGGCAAACCGGGGACGAAGGGGGAAAATTTGAGGTCGGGACGGTCGATGAGATCGGGAATTTGCATCATCCGCACAAGGTTAACCGGCCCTTCGGCGCGGTATAAATCCTGTTCATCTAAGCCAAATTGCGCCAACAAAAACTGCGACATTGCCGCCGGGCAAGTATTCGCCACCTCTAAACGCACCGCATCACCATAATGCCGTTGGGGTAGTTCGCCCTGAATCGAGGCGCGGAGGTTTTTTACTTCTTCTTCATCGACAAACAAATCCGAATTCCGGGTAACGCGGAATTGATAACAGCCCAAAATCGTCATGCCGGGGAAGAGCGTTGCCACAAACTCATGCAAAATCGACGAGAGAAAAACAAAGCTATAGGGCGTGTCACAAATTGCATTGGGTAAACGGATCAGACGCGGCAACACCCGTGGAGCTTGCACAATTGCCACCGTACCAGTACGCCCAAAGCCATCTTTACCCTCCAACTCCACCGCAAAATTTAAGCTCTTATTCAAAATGCGGGGAAAGGGGTGTGCCGGGTCAAGGCCAATCGGTGTTAACACTGGCGCGACTTCTTGCGCAAAATAATTGGCAATCCATGCCCGCTGCGCTTCTGTCCATGTACTACGACGCAAAAAACTTACACCTTCTGCTGCCAACGCCGGGATTAAATCGTTATTGAACAGTTGATATTGCTGGCTCACCAACTCATGCGCACAACGACTGACGGCCAGATAGACCTCTTCCGGCAACTTGCCATCAAGGCTCAAACTACGGCTTCCGGCTTTGATTTGTTCTTTTAAGCCCGCCACCCGAATCTCAAAAAACTCATCTAGGTTAGACGACAAAATGCACAAGTAGCGCAAACGCTCTAACAACGGCAATTCTTGATTTTCTGCCATCGCCAACACGCGGCGATTAAAGGCAAGCAGGCCAAGTTCGCGGCTCAGAAATAGCTCAGCGGGATCAAGTTCAGCAATATTTAAGGTCGCAACAGACATAATTTCGCCTACAGAAATTAAAAAGGGGAAAGGACAACCGGACGATGTTAGGACTTATTTTTGACAATGCGATGACACTTTGATGAAAAGTCAAATTCGCCAAAGGGAGGATGTACAATCGTCCCTATTTTTCGTCTTTTGTAGGCCATACCGTTTATGGACTCTTCACTCATCGCAGCGATTGATCTTGGCTCAAATAGCTTCCGTTTACAAATTGCCCGTGTCGAAGATGGGCGGGTGTATCCCTTAGATAGCATTAAAGAATCTGTACGCTTTGCGGCGGGTTTGCAAGCCGATAAGACTTTAAGCAACGAGGCAAAGGAACGCGCCTTAACCGCCTTAGCCAAATTTAGCGAACGGCTGCGCGGCTTTGCTGCTGTCGATGTGCGTGCCGTGGCAACGAATACCTTCCGTGTCGCGCATGATGCCAGTGAATTTTTACCGATTGCCGAGGCAACGCTTGGCTTTCCGATAGAAATCATTGCCGGGCGTGAAGAAGCACGCTTAATTTACCTTGGTGCAACCCATACCCTGCCGCCCTTTTCTGGGCGACGCTTGGTGATTGATATTGGTGGCGGTTCGACCGAATTTATTATTGGGCGACGCTTTTCGCCTTTGGTCATGGAATCCTTGCGCCTCGGGTGTGTGGCCAATACCCAACAATTCTTCCCTGAAGGCAAATGGACAAAAGCCGCCTTCCGTGAAGCCGAACTTGCCGCCGCGTGTGAAGTAGAAGTCTTAGTCGAGGAATATACAGCCTTGGGCTGGGACGAGGTAATCGGTTCATCAGGCACCGCCAAAGCCCTTGCTGAACTCTTAACGACGAATAAACTCAATCCCGATGGCGTAGCAGGCATTACCTTGGTCGGGATGGAAGCCCTAAAAGCACAAATGATCCGGGCGGGCTGTTTAGAGAATTTACGCTTACAAGGCTTACGCCCTGACCGCGCCCATGTCTTAGCTGGTGGCCTTGCCATTATGTTAGGGATATTCAACGAGTTACAGCTCACCCATATGCAATATGCCGATGGTGCATTACGGCAAGGGGTG
>CAZOBT010000165.1:0-5390 GCA_964578025.1 uncultured Rhodocyclaceae bacterium
TCCACGGCCTACAAACCTTCACCGCCATCCACCAAGGCTGGCTCATCGCCAAAGGCCTCGCTTAAATGTGTGCATACGGTAGATGAGGGTAGCAAGAGGAGGCAGAAGAACCAATACGAGTACGGTCGCCAAGTCTTCCACAATCAGCCAGCCGACTGCAATTCGACCATTCATGCTTTCCAGTACTCCTCGTGCCTCCAGTGCCTTAAGCAACACAACTGTGCTAGCACAAGATAATGACAAGCCGAAAAGCAATCCATCCCCCCATGGCCAACCCCACCACCAAGACACTGCCATACCAAGGAGCGTGGCACAGGTCATTTGCACAACGGCACCAGGAACAGCAATACGTTTCACTGCCAGCAAATCAGCCAGTGAAAAATGCAGGCCAACACCAAACATCAATAGCATTACACCGATCTCTGACAACTGGGCTGCAATATGGATGTCTGCCACAAATCCAGGGGTAGCTGGGCCAATAAGCACTCCCGCCAAAAGATAACCAACCAGTGCTGGAAATTTTAGGCGTTCGGCGAGGAATCCAAGCACGAGGGCAATTCCAAATCCGGCAGCCAAGGTGGTAATCAGGGGGATGTTGTGATCCATGCGGGATGGCTTTCAATGGTTGATTGGTTTTTATATCAGTGACTCACCTTACGCGGTCACTCTGAGATCCTGTAATTCTGCCAAGGCGGAATGGGGAAATCCAGTGTCCGGGAGCGAAAGTGAGTCTGGGGTAGCTTTCCCTTTAAAAACAGACCAAATCAAAAACTGGCTGATAAGTAATGTTACACATCGCAAAATCAGCAATAGACCAAATTCTTGGAAAATTCCCCTCCTGTGGAGGGGTACGCCGCAGGAGGGGGGTAGTTCTTCTTTTGAACTAACGTTTGCCTTGGTAGAGTTGGTCGAAGCTTGCGCCTTCGGCGAAGTGGGTGGTGTGGGCTTTTTTCCAGCCGCCGAAGGTTTCGTCAATGCTGGTTAATTTGATTTTCGGGAATTGGCTGGCGTATTTGGCGGCGATTTTGGCGTTGCGTGGGCGGTAGTAATGTTTGGCGGCAAGCTCTTGCCCAGCATCGGTATATAAAAAGTCTAAATACGCTTGTGCCGCCGCACGGCTACCGTGTTTGTCGACGTTTTTATCAACCACCGCAACCGGCGGTTCGGCGAGGATGGAGAAGGGTGGGGCGACGATGTCGAATTTGTCTTTGCCTAATTCGTTTAAGGCCAATAAGGCTTCGTTTTCCCACGTAATCAAAACATCGCCTAAGCCGCGTTCAACAAAGGTCGTGGTCGCACTGCGTGCGCCAGAATCTAATACGGGGACATTTTTGAACACGGCGGCGATAAATTCTTTGGCCTTTTGTTCGTTACCACCGGGCTGTTTTAACGCCCATGCCCACGCTGCCAAATAATTCCAACGCGCCCCGCCCGAGGTTTTTGGATTGGGCGTAATCACCGCGATACCGGGTTTTGCCAGATCACCCCAATCTTTAATCGCTTTCGGATTGCCTTTGCGTACCAAAAAGACAATGGTCGAGGTGTAAGGCGATGAATTATTGGGCAAACGTTTTTGCCATTCTTGCGCCAACAAACCGCGCTCGGCTAAGGCATCAATGTCATGCGCCAAGGCCAGCGTCACCACATCGGCTTCCAAACCATCCGCCACCGACCGCGCCTGCTTACCCGACCCACCATGCGATTGCTTAATCGCCACACTTTGCCCGGTTTTGGCTTGCCATTGCTTGGCAAACACCGCATTCACGTCTTTATATAACTCGCGGGTCGGGTCGTAAGACACATTCAACAAACTCGTCTGCGCCCCCACATTCGCCGCTGCGAACAGCCCAAAACTAAGGCTAATTGCACCAAACAGGGTCTTTAAGGCTTTGTTTTTACTACGTGATTTTTGCGTTACTTGCTGCGGCATGATCTGCTCCACCAAAAATTAAATCGACCACCGCAGTCTAAAATCCCCCTCGGTTTTAACTAACGAAGGAAAAATTAGAAGCAAAGATGAAATTTTTATGAGGCGTGTAGATTGTTTGCTGCCGAGCGTTTGGTGATTTCAAAAGATTGGCTGATTCTGTCCTGAATCATCCCTATTTCTTTTTCATCTGCTTCGTAAACCGAGTTAACCAAGCGGATTCGGTCAAAGATCAGCCCACCATCGCGTGACAGCTCTTTTAGGATTTCTTTCATGCCGTGACGTGGGGTAAAAAAGCTTCTGACTGGCGGCGTTCTGGGGAGCTGAAACCATTCTTTTAACCTTTCTAGGTTGAGGTCTTTGGTTTTCTTCAGCCAATCTTTACCGCACGCACATTGCCCCAGTAAATAAAGCTGTCCAATCCGATTGTCCTGCCACGACTTCCACAGCACAACATCCAAGCCTCCATCTTTAATTAAGGTACTAGGCGGGTTGTCTGGTAGATCAGAATACGGCTGCCAATCCCACTCAGCTTCGTGATTGCCGGATTTTATTTTCAGCTCTGCAATCACGTCACGAAACGACGTACTTGGCGTTCCTTCTGAGCTTACCCTCGGCCAACCAACCCGAAATCCATCAGCACCTTGTCCTAGAAAGGATTTACCTGCAATCACGCTAATCTCTTCAAACAGCGGTGGAAGCTTCGCATTTTCTCCCGTTGATAAATTACTGAGTTGGCAGATGCCTAATAACAACTCATAAATACCAAGTTGGCGAGTTTGGTACTGTAGGCTGTTCCCAGTAATTACGAACGGATAACGTTCGCCCAATATTTTTTGTCGCTCTTGCAGCAGCTCTAAGACGCTTCCCTGTCTTGCTTCTTGCAAGATTTCTACGCCTTGCAACGGCTCTTTGCTTATTAGCTCTTCCGCTGACTCTGGGGCAAGTGCATCTCCTGCATCTGCCATTGCCTCATCAAATGTACCAACAGAAACATGCGCTTGCCCTTCCAGCACAGCTCGCCACTCCACTTCATCGGCATTTTCGGCTAACTCGTTGTAGGCATAACGATTTGCCCAAGTTTGGCTGGCTAATTGTCTTCTGGAGGCCATTACTCCTCCAAACCGAGTTGGGCATGGTTGATGGTTTTTAATAAGGTGGCAGACAAATTCTGGACTTTTTTAGCTAAAGGGAAAAACTCCTCACCGAGTTGGGCAGAAATTGGTTCGGCATGAATGGCACTCATTAGCTCACTCAAAATATCTTTGCAGTCGGTTAAACCATCACGCAAACGGTTAGCAATGGCTTGTGTTTGGTATTCAATTTCTTCGATGGATTTGCCACGTTTAAGGTAAGCAACTTTCTCTGGGTCATCCAAAATCCCGGCAAGCCGCCCAATTTGCCGTGAATCGCTAATCGCTGCTGAACGCCCTTGGCTGTTGTCTCCAAACAGCGCGCTAATTAACAGGCTCGCATCCTCGATTTTTTCTGGGCGAAGCGGGTTGGGCGTTGGCTCTGGTGGCAAAGCCAGAAATTGTCTTGCCGTGGGGTAGCCCAAAATTGTATACACCCATGAAAATGGATATTGCTTATTACTCCCTCGGCCTTTGCGTAAGCTAGTTTCAGGAATGAATTTCCCAACATCCACTAGCTGATTGATGAAATAGTAGCCCTCAAGGAGGCGGCGGATCGTGCCATGCTGATCCCCGGTCATCATCGCAATATCATTAAGCGTAATACGATTGCCATCGACAACCCGCGCAATCCAAGCCGCCTTCGCGTAAGAATCCCAGCCTTGGGAGGGGGCAAGATGGCGCACCCCTAAATAGGCGAGTAAATCCTTCTCCTGCTCGTGTGGCTGAAAACGCAAAATCGGGACATCGGCAAATGCAGCCTGTTGATTCTCCGCCTGTATTTTTGAATAGTGTTCTTGCTTACGGCCTTGATTCGCGGCACGGGAATCGTGTGCAAGGATCAAACAGGCCGCCAAACGGCGATTGCCTTCAACCACAGTCAAACGATCACTGTTTTCTTGAGCACGACAAATTAACGGTTCAGCGAGGAAATAACCATTGACCGCGATAGAGCTTAATACGTCATCAATGCCAAAATCCTGAACAATATAGTCAAGAATTTCTCTTTGGCTTCTGGCTTGATTTGCACTGCGCCCAAAGCGGGGATTTTGGGCATCAAAGTCTAATTTTTCTAAGGGGTAATAGTGAACTGCTTTACCTTTTTCGCGCTGATTCGCTTCGCTTGTTGCCATGATATTTTCATTCAACACGGTGTTTAATCAGGCATATTAGGCCATAGAAAAATCAGAAAAGCACCTTACCCCCCAACTTCCCCCCCACTTTTCAACCCCGCCTTAATCGCTTCTTCGCCCACGTCGGGGCAGACTTTTTCGATGAAGGCGAGGGCGTAGCTGCGCAGGTAGGTGCCTCGGCGCACGGCGAGGCGGGTGGTGTTGTTGGGGAAAAGGTGGGGGACGGGGATCAGGCGCAGGTTACGGTCTTGTTCGGGGTCGTAGGCGACTGAGGCGACAATGCCTACGCCTAAGCCCAAATTGACATAGGTTTTGATTACATCGGCATCAATCGCTGAGAGCACAATATCCGGGACAATCCCTACGTCAGCAAAAGCTTTATCCACATGGTTACGCCCAGTAAAGCCTTCGTGATAGGTAATGATGGGGTATTCGCTCAGCTTTTCTAAGCTGATTTCGCCCATGCCTAATAAAGGATGTTGCTCAGGGACAATGATGGCGTGATGCCATGAGTAATAGGGGAAAGACACCAGCTCGGGCGTTTTGTCCAAGGCTTCGGTGGCGATACCAATATCGGCTTGCCCATTGGCGACCAAACCCGCGATTTCTTGCGGGCTACCTTGCAATAAGGTCAGATGCACGCGTGGATAATCGGCTTTAAACCATTGAATAATTTTTGGCAGGGCATAACGCGCTTGGGTGTGGGTCGTGGCGACGACAAAATGCCCGGTTTCGCGGCTGGCAAATTGGTCGGCGATACGGCGCAGGTTTTGCGTATCGAGCAAGATGCGCTCAACCACTTTGGCTAATTCTTTCCCCGGTTCGGTTAGCCCCAATAAGCGTTTGCCCCGACGTAAGAAAATTTCAATCCCCAGTTCGTCTTCCAAATCCTTAATGTGCTTACTCACCCCCGGTTGTGAGGTGTAGAGGGCGTTGGCAACTTCGGTCAGGTTGAAATCTTGGCGCAAGGTTTCGCGGATGATGCGTAATTGTTGAAAGTTCATGCCTAGCACTCCAGCAAGGTTAAGTTGCCGCAGAGTGTAGGAGAGCCTTCCTTATAAACATAAATACTGAATCTTAAGAAACTAATGATTTTTTCTTATATATGGCTAACTCACCATCTCAAGGAGTCACCCAGGGACGCACACAGCATTCTAAGCAAAAAGTTATAAAGAAATAAAAACATCGTCTTTGGCG
>CAZOBT010000166.1:0-5354 GCA_964578025.1 uncultured Rhodocyclaceae bacterium
AAACCTTTGGTAGTGTGGCGTTTATCGCTTGAACCGCAACCAACATGTAAGAGCATTTTTGTCATTTTGTCTGTGTGCTTTGTTATGTGTCGTTTGTGTAAATTAGACCAAATTAAAAATTGCCAAATTAAGCTTGTTGAACATGCTTAATTTAATAAAAGACCAAATGGTTTAATCTGCGAATCTGTGAATGGGGGCTAATTAAGAGCTGGCTTCTGGATTAAGCGGTTTTTGTTGCTGGCAGAAGCGGAGTTCTTGGGGGTAGGGGAAGAAATCTTCGACATGCCCGCTACGGATTTTGTCTTGGGCTTGTTTCCAGAATTTCGGGGTGACTAAATCTTTATGCTGCTTTAAAAAGATTTTGCGAATGGCGGGGTTGCTTAATAAAAAGGTGACAAATTCTTCGGGGAAAACGTCGTTTTTTGCCACGGAATACCACACTTCGCCGGACATTTCCGTTTCAAAATCGGGGGCGGGGGGAATGGCGCGGAAATTGATGTCGGTCATGTATTCAATTTCGTCATAGTCATAAAACACCACGCGCCCATAACGGGTAATCCCAAAGTTTTTCCACAACATATCGCCGGGGAAAATATTGGCCTGTGCCAGCTCGCGAATCGCATTGCCATAGTCGTGGATGCAATGTTCTAAGGCGGCTTGGTTTTGCGTTTTCATCATGCGGTCAAGATGGATGTTTAAGGGTTCCATGCGCCGCTCGATGTATAAATGCTTAATGATTAAACTCTTACCTTCGCGCACCATGCAAGACGGGGCGAGTTTTTCTAACTCCTCAATCACTTCGGGATCAAAGCGATGGAGCGGAAAGGCCACATTAGAAAACTCCAAGGTATCCGCCATGCGCCCGACGCGATCGACCTGTTTCACCATCATGAATTTTTTCTTGACCGTGGCTTTGTCCATGTCTTTCGAGCTACCAAACACATCTTTGATGATCTTAAAGACATAGGGGTAAGACGGTAGGGTGAACACCAGCATGACGAGGCCGCGTATCCCCGGTGCCATGATGAATTTGTCTTCGGAATGATGCAGGTGGTACATCAAATCGCGGAAGAACATGGTTTTGCCCTGTTTGCCCAAGCCCAGCATGATGTACAGCTCAGAACGGGGTTTATTGGGCAAGATTGAGCGCAAAAATTGCACATAGCCGGACGGGACTTCCATATCGACCATGAAGTAGGCGCGGGATAAGGAAAACAACAGGCCAATCCGCCACGCATCGAGCAAGATCGTATCCAAATACAACTTGCCATTGGCATCGTGCATTACTGGGACAGCAAACGGTAGTTCTTGCGCTCCGTTAATCGCCTTGCCAATCACATACGCGCCTTTATTGCGATAAAAGGGCGAAGCTAAAACTTGAATTTGAAAATTCACTTCACGGTTCGGCATCCCGCCTAAGAAGCGGGCAATGGCTTGATACACCTGTTCGGCATCGCCGTCTAAATCGGCAAACTCACGTCGCCAAGCAAAATCACGCATGATCTGACACACCGCCCCACGCAACCCCTCGATATGGGCGTAGTAACTGCGATAGGTCGGCGTTTCATCGGCTTCAATGTATTCGGTGGAGACGGCGGGGCGGACAAAGATGAAATCGTTATTAAAGTAACTCCGCGCCAGAATTTTGGTACTGACCGAATTAAAAAAGGTTTCTGCCAGTTCGGGCTGTTTATGTTTGAGCAACATGCCGATATACAGCAGTTTGACCTGTTGCCACGTCGCTTCTTCGATATTGTCGACATCAAATTCGGTGCGCAGGCGTTCTACCGTTTCTTCAACACGATCATCATAAAAGCGAATCCGCTCGCGCACGGCTTGATGTACGCCTTGCCAATCGGCACGTTCAAAGCGGGCTTTGGCCTCGCGGCTACTTTCACGAAACAAAGTGTAGTGTTTATTAAAGCCATGAATCATGGCGAGGGCAATTTGGTGGGCGACGTTGCCATATAAGCCAAGCGAAATTCTCATTACGATGCCTCCTGAATTTTCCTTCTCTCTTCCCTTAATGTGCCTTAGCACTTAAACTTGCGCCCGCACTACGCCCGCAACACGGGCTCATCACTATAGTGAATCCAGCCCAACTAAATCAATCTAAACCGAGGGGATCTCATGGCTGAGAAGTCCAAAATTATTTACACGCTAACGGATGAAGCACCTTTATTGGCAACCTGCGCTTTCTTACCCGTTATTCGCACCTTTACCAGCCCTGCGGATATTGAAATCGTCAAAAGCGATATTTCAGTTTCTGCGCGTGTGATTGCAGAATTTGCTGAATATCTGACCGATGAGCAGAAAATGCCTGACACCTTGGCTGAGTTAGGTAAAAAAACGCTGGAAGCCGATGCCAACATTATCAAGCTGCCAAACATCAGTGCCTCCGTGGCGCAGTTGAAAGCTTGCGTTAAAGAATTACAAGGCAAAGGTTACGCCTTACCTAACTATCCCGAAGACCCACAAACCGACGAAGAAAAGAAAATTGCCGTGCGTTATGGCAAGTGCTTAGGCTCGGCGGTTAACCCTGTGTTGCGTGAAGGCAACTCTGACCGCCGCGCCCCATTGGCCGTGAAGAACTACGCGCGCAAGAATCCACACTCGATGGGCAAGTGGGTACCTTGGTCACAAACCCATGTGGCACACATGCAAACGGGTGACTTCTACCACGGTGAAAAGTCCATGACCTTGGACAAAGCCCGTGATGTGAAGATGGAGCTGATTACCTCGTCTGGCAAAGTCGTGGTGCTGAAGCCGAAAGTCGCCTTGCAAGCAGGCGAAATCATTGATTCCATGTTCATGAGCAAAAAAGCTCTGTGCGAATTTTATGAAAAAGAATTAGAAGATTGCCGCGAATCCGGCATTCTCTTCTCCTTGCACGTTAAGGCCACGATGATGAAGGTGTCTCACCCCATCGTTTTCGGTCACTGCGTTAAGATTTTCTACAAAGAAGCCTTTGAAAAACACGGGGCGTTGTTTGCTGAGCTAGGCATTAACGTGAACAACGGCATGGTTGATCTGTACGAAAAGATCAAGACCCTGCCCGAATCCAAGCGCGATGAAATCATCCGTGACTTGCACGCTTGCCAAGAATACCGTCCCAAGTTGGCAATGGTTGACTCCGCCAAAGGGATCACCAACTTCCACTCACCCAACGATGTGATCGTTGATGCTTCCATGCCAGCCATGATCCGTACTGGCGGCAAAATGTGGGGTGCAGACGGTAAGCAGTACGACACCAAAGCCGTGATGCCCGAATCGACTTTTGCGCGTATCTATCAAGAAATGATCAATTTCTGTAAGACCAACGGCAACTTTGATCCCACCACGATGGGAACAGTGCCTAACGTTGGTTTGATGGCGCAAAAGGCCGAAGAATACGGTTCACACGACAAGACCTTCGAAATCCCCGAAGACGGTATCGCTAACATTGTTGATCTGAACTCTGGCGAAGTCTTGCTGACGCAAAACGTAGAGCAAGGCGACATTTGGCGGATGTGCCAAGTCAAGGATGCTCCGATCCGTGACTGGGTAAAACTCGCTGTCACCCGCGCCCGCAATTCCGGTACGCCCGCCGTGTTCTGGCTCGATCCCTATCGCCCCCATGAAAATGAGTTGATCAAGAAGGTGCAAACCTACTTGCAAGAGCATGACACCAACGGCTTAGAAATCCACATCATGAGCCAAGTCCGCGCCATGCGTTTCACCTTGGAGCGTGTGATTCGTGGTCTGGACACCATCTCTGTCACGGGCAACATCCTGCGCGACTACTTGACCGACCTCTTCCCCATCATGGAATTGGGTACGTCCGCCAAAATGCTCTCCATCGTGCCGTTGATGGCAGGTGGCGGCATGTATGAAACCGGCGCAGGTGGTTCTGCACCCAAGCACGTTCAGCAATTAACCGAAGAAAACCACTTACGTTGGGATTCCTTAGGTGAATTCTTGGCCTTGGCGGTGTCCTTAGAAGACTTAGGCTTAAAGACTGGCAACAAGCGTGCCGTGTTGTTAGCCAAGACCTTGGATGCTGCCACTGGCAAATTGCTCGACAACCGCAAGTCCCCTTCTCCCAAAACGGGCGAATTGGATAACCGTGGTAGCCAGTTCTACTTGGCAATGTTCTGGGCGCAAGAGTTAGCTGCGCAAACCGAAGATGCTGAATTGGCAGCACAATTTGCAGCATTGGCGAAAACTTTGACCGACAACGAAGAACAAATCGTTGCCGAATTGAAGATGATCCAAGGTCGCCCCGTCGACATCGGTGGTTACTACAAAGCCGATTCCGACAAGTGCAAAGCCGTGATGCGTCCAAGCCCCACGTTCAATGCGGCATTGAAAGCGGCACGCGCTTAATTTAAGTTAGCCGCAACACCCCAAACCCCCGCGCCCCTCGTGGTCAGCGGGGGTTTTTACATCTATTTGGTCTATTATTCGTTTAAACAAGTAGAACGTGCCTTATAGGCCGTTTTTTGATTTGGTCTATTATTTTTAATTCTTGCGTGGAGAACAACAATGGAAGCAAGTTTTTGGCATCGTAAATGGGAAAGCAATGAAATTGGCTTTCACCAACACCAAGTCAACGCCCTGTTAGTGCGCCATTTCGGGCAGTTATCGCTTGCGCCGGGCAGTCGCGTATTTTTGCCCTTATGCGGTAAAACCTTGGATATTCATTGGCTATTAGCGCAAGGCTATACCGTACTTGGTGCAGAGTTAAGTGAGCTTGCCGTACAGCAACTGTTTAGCGAGTTACAGCTCACCCCAGAAATTAGTGACCTTACTCCCTTAAATCATACGGATGAACCCAAATCGTTGCGCCGCTATGCCGCCGCCAATCTCCAGATTTATGTTGGCGATATTTTTGCTTTACCTGCCAACATACTAGGGCAACTTGATGCCATTTACGACCGCGCCGCCTTGGTCGCTCTACCCGCTCTAATGCGTGTGCAATATGCGAATTTGCTGCAAAATCTCCAGTCCCCCACAGGGAAAAGCGTCCCACAATTATTGATTACACTTGAATACGAGCAGTCCATCAGCGCAGGCCCTCCCTTTTCCATTCCTGAGCCAGAAATCACCACGCTCTACGGCGAAAATTACCGCATAAACGCCCTAGAACACCTCCACCTTCCCGACGGCCTCAAAGGTAAATATCCTGTACAAGAAAGTGTTTGGTATTTAGCACCAAAATAAGCCCTATGTATTTACAAAGCAAATCTGAAAAAATTGTTTTGATTTTGTTGCATTTATAATTTTTGCGCAGATAAACGGTAGTATTTATCCCCCGGTGCTACTTGTTTTCGAGTAATTCATGCGCCAAGACATAAAAGGGGGAGCACTTGCGT
>CAZOBT010000167.1:0-2153 GCA_964578025.1 uncultured Rhodocyclaceae bacterium
GCATCAAGCCAAATCTAATCAAAAATTTGGAGACTAAACATGCTGAAAACAACTACCCCAACCTTACGCACCGTCCTTTCCTTAAGCCTTGCTTGCCTAGTCAGCAGCACCGTGTTGGCGGGGGACGACCATGCTGCGCCGGTGCATCCAAAACCCTACACAACAGGGGCGACGTTGACGCGGGATGTGCAAGCCAGTATTACCCCCGAGCAAGCCTTAAAGATTCTGCAAGCCGGAAATGCGCGCTTTGCCGCCGGTAAGCCCTTGCATTACAACGTGAAAAAACGCGTGCACCAAACGGCATTAGGGCAATATCCCTTTGCCAGCATTGTTGCCTGTATTGATTCACGCTCTGCCCCTGAACTGGTTTTTGACCAAAACATTGGTGATTTATTTACCGCACGGGTAGCAGGCAATACGGTGAATGAAGATATTTTGGGCAGCTTGGAATACGCCGCCAAAGTCGCTGGCTCACGCTTAATTGTGGTGTTGGGGCATACCAGTTGTGGGGCGATTAAAGGCGCGTGTGATGGGGTAAAAATGGGTAATCTCACCACCTTGCTCGACAAACTCACCCCCGCCGTTAACGCTACCCAAACCACAGGTGAGCGTAATTCCAAGAATCATGCGTTTGTTGAAGACGTAGCCGAGTTAAACGTACAACACACCATCGCCACCATCCGCAGTAAAAGCCCCATCCTGAAAGAGCTAGAAGACGCTGGTAAACTCAAAATTGTCGGTGGCATGTACGACACCTCTAGCGGCAAGGTGCATTGGCAATGATGATTACTGTGCTTACACAGTAATCAATACTCCACCGGGTCAACTTCGATATGCCAGCGCAGAGTGCGGGGTTGGCGCAGGGCGGCGAGAGCGGCGTACCACGCGTTGAGGAAGTGCAGTAAAACCGGGCGTGAGTTGGATTCAACCAATAATTGCGCCCGTTCCCGGTTCGCCAGCCGGGTCATACGCATGGGTACGGGGTCATACAAGGTAATTTGCGGAAAATCAGCTAAGGGCAAAATCTGCGTTGCCACTTGCAAAAACTCCATCGCCGGGGTCACGCTGTCGGGGGCATCGGCGCGGAGCATGGCTTGGAAGGAAAAAGGCGGTAATAGCGCGTCGGCGCGGTCTTGCAACAGGGTTTTGGCGTAACGCGGGTAATCATGTTGCTGCACCGCTTGATATAAGGGATGGTCGGGGTAATCGGTTTGGATCAACACCCGCCCCGGCAATTCTGCCCGCCCTGCCCGTCCGCCAACCTGCATCAGTTGCGCAAATAAACGTTCCGGCGCACGGCAATCGGGGGAAAACAAGGCCGTATCTGCGCCTAACACGCCCACTAAAGTTAAACGTGGAAAATCATGGCCTTTGGCTAACATCTGCGTCCCGACCAAGATATCGACTGCGCCGCCATGAATCTGCGTTAGCAAGGCTTCCCATTGTTTGCGGCTTTTGGCGGAGTCACGGTCAACGCGCAAAACTCGCGCACTTGGGAATAGCGTTTGCACATACTCTTCCAGCCGCTGCGTGCCTCTGCCCAAGGCTTGAATATCCATCTCTCCACAATCGGGACACGCGCGGGGAATTAAGGCTTCAAAGCCACAATGGTGACAGCGCAAACGTTTATCAGCGGCGTGCAACACCAGATTAGCGGTGCAGCGTTTGCATCGCGCCACCCAGGTACACGACGGGCAAGCCAAAACTGGGGCATAACCGCGCCGATTGAGGAAAATCAGGCTTTGCTCACCTCGTTCCAGATTCGCTGCAAGATGCTGAACGAGGATTTGGCTCAGCCCCTGGGTCGGGCGACGTTGGCGAGTATCAATACAACTGACCTGCGGCAACGCCGCGTTGGCATTGGCACGGTCGGGTAATTCGAGCAAGGTATAGCGTTTATTTTGCGCGTGCTGCCATGTTTCTAAAGCTGGCGTTGCCGAACCAAGGACAATCGGAATTTGCCGCTGCCGCGCTCGCCACACCGCCAAATCCCGCGCCGAATAACGCACCCCCTCTTGTTGCTTAAACGAAGCATCGTGTTCTTCATCAACCACAATCAGGCGCAACTGGGGCATCGGGGTAAAAATCGCCAAGCGCGTCCCCAGCACAATCTCTGCCGTGCCTTGCCATGCGGCTAACCAATGCTTTTCTCG
>CAZOBT010000167.1:2253-5351 GCA_964578025.1 uncultured Rhodocyclaceae bacterium
AGCAACCATCTTCCACGGTGCGCACGTTAATAATCCCTGGCGTATTCCATTTGTTGGGGAACTCATAGATCACCGCACAATTACTGGGCGTAGCAGCACCATCTTTAGTAAAAACGGTTTGGTAACTAGGAGCTATGTAGGGTTGGCGGCTAAAGCCAGTACTATTGATTAAAGAACCAATGCCACCATTGAGGCTGACATACAGTGGATCGGTTTCCCAAGCAATTGGATAACCAAAATGGAACAACAAGGGCAAAGAGAATTCTGGGCGACTGATGGTGTTGCCACTTGCGAAACTATAGCCAGTATTTTCATTACAACTAGATGGGTTCATCTTGCACAAAGCATACCCTTCACGCGCTGCTGTTTCTATCGCCCCACGCAAGCCCCGCACCGCCGCAATCCGGGCATCTTTTCCAAGATCAACAAACTTCGGTAACGCTGTGGCTGCCAAGATGCCAAGGATTACAATCACCACAACCAGTTCAATTAAGGTAAAGCCTTTTGTTGAGGCATGTTTCGTCTGCCACATGATGTTTTGCCTTGAAAAAGAAATGTCTCTTCATCGTACAAAACAATCAGCATTTACTGAAATCATTTTGATTTACAAAATATAAAAAATCCGTCGTTTTGTAATACCTAAAGGAGAGGCGGCTTATTTGTTTGTGATCGCCTGCCAACGCTCAGTATATAAACGCCCGGCAACCACTTGTAGATAATCACTTTGCTCAACAGGTCGCCCTAGCAAACTACCTGCGCCATTAAAGCTCCCCCACAACGCCCCTGCCATTGCGCCGATGGTATCGACATCCCCCTTCATGGCGGCAATAAATGCCAGCATTTCATCAAAGGATGCGGTGCGAAAACGTAAACCAACATAAATGGCACTAATCACCGAATCAGCCGCTGCTATGCCATTACCTAAACAACGCGCCACTTCGTCTGGGCTGGCGAAGTAATTTTTGGCTCGCCATAGATAAGCTTGTTGTAATTTTTCTGGCGCGAGTGGTTTGCGCTTATCGTGTTGCGTTAATAGGGTGTAAATGTGTTTGCTGGGGTAACGATGCAAAACAGCGTAGGTGGCAAACGCGATTTTCTCTGCACCACTAATCGCCAAAGGATGGGCATGGGTGACTTCTGTGCTGGCAGCCGTCGCAGCAAACAGTTGTTTCAGGTCATGGTAAAAATACATGGCCAATACTGGCGCACGCATCGCTGCACCATTACCAAATGAGCCATCAGGATATTCAGCAAAACGCACGGCTCGCCAGTTTTTCCCCGCGCAAATGGCTTTAAGCAACTTCGCCGTGCCTGACCCATAACCACGACTCCATTGGTAATTACGCGCAAATTCCTCAGCCAAATGATCTTGCTGCACACCTCGCTCAGCCAAGAGCGAATGGGCTAAATCTAACGACATCTGCGTATCATCTGTCCACCGAGGCAAGCCAGAGCGAGTCCGCCCAAGCAATGCCCATGTACTACGCTCGACCCACCCACCTTCACGGGGTGCGCCAAGCGCGTCACCTAAAGCAAGTCCTAACAAACAACCGAGGTAGTGGTTCAGTGTAGACATCGTGATGTCGAGGAAAAACAAAACCTTAGATGATAGCGGTTTTTCTTCCTCGACACCTGTATCACGTTGTGGCTTAACGTCCTTAGTGTGGTTTATCGCCTATTTCGTCAGCTTCTTTGCCATCCGCTCTGCCATTTTGTCGGCAAACTCTTTCATATTGCTGCTGACTTTGCTTTGCTGTTCTGGGGTAAGCGTGGCAAAAACTTGCTGCTCTAGCTTGACCCGATTCAGCATCATTTCGCTTTGGCTTTGCGCGATTTCATTGGCTAAACGTTTGGCCTCGGCTTCGTTGTATTTCGGGGTAAAGGCCAGATCATGTAAGGCGCGATGTTGCTTAAACATCGCCTCGCCTTTGCCTTGGGCCTCCGCCATAGTCTTTTGCGTTAATTCTTTGATCTTGCTTTGTTGTGCCTCCGTTAAATCAATACCACGCAAAAATGGGGGCATGAAGCCTTTGCCATCTTTAGCTTGCATCCGTCCTTGTCCCATTTCGCCCATCATTCCATGATGATGCCCATGTTTGTGTCCATCTTTGCCCATGCAAGATTCTTCCCCTGCCATACCCGCCATTGCGCCCATACCGCCCATCCCCATCATCGGCATCGGTGCTTGTTGCGCCACGGCGGGCAATGCGATTAACGCGGCAAGAGCTGCGTAGGATTGCAGACGGCGGAAAGTGGTTGAACGTGTGCTTTTCATGGTGTCGCTCCTTATTAAGGTCAATTTGAGATCAACTCGCTATCGCTGGCATCAATCATTTGCATATAACGATAGACGCATTATGCAGAAGACCAAGGTTAAAGCGTGTTAGGGCGGGGTAAAGTTATGTAAAGGCAAACTCACCGTTTTCGGGCGATGCCTAAAATTTACCCTGTACAAAATCAAATAGTTAAGAAAGTAGGGAGCAACGATGACGGCTGTGTTGTTAATTGATGATGATAGCGAACTCGCCGAAATGTTAGCCGCGTACCTTGTTGCCGATGGCTTTCACGTACATACCGCTGCGGATGGCGAAGCAGGCTTAGCCGAAGCCCTCAGTGGCAATTACGCCCTCGTGGTGTTGGATGTGATGATGCCGCGTTTGAATGGCATTGAAGTCTTGCGCCGTCTGCGCAGCGTGTCACGGATTCCAGTGTTAATGCTCACCGCACGCGGCGACGATATGGATAGGATTTTGGGCTTAGAACTGGGCGCAGATGATTACGTACCCAAGCCCTGCTTACCGCGTGAGCTTGCCGCCCGGATTCGTGCGATTTTGCGCCGTATTGCACCGAACATCGTCGAAACGAACGCCCCACTCATCGTTGGGCAACTGTGCCTCCGCCCCGAACAACGGCGTGCTGAATGGGCGGGTGAGGTGGTGGAGTTAACCAGTACCGAATTCAATTTACTGGAAATTTTGGCGCGTCATGCCGGTCGTCCGGTGAGTAAAGCCATTTTGTCCGAGCAAGCTCTGCATCGCCCCTTGGCGCGTTTTGATCGCAGTATCGACGTGCATTTATCCAGTATTCGTCAAAAACTC
>CAZOBT010000168.1:0-5320 GCA_964578025.1 uncultured Rhodocyclaceae bacterium
TCGATTGGGTGAATATCGTCGAGACCAAACGATGACCAAAGGCGTTATACAAGGTGTTATCTATGGTTTGCACATTCAGACCAAATCGGGCGGCGGCTTCGCGGTTAATCTCGACATAGGCTTGCAAACCTTCATCTTGCCAATCACTGGCGACATCTTTTAAGGCCGTTAATGACTGCAATTTCCCTTGTAAACGCTGCGCCCACCGCCCGACCTCAACCGGGTCAGTGCCTTCTAAGGTGAATTGGTATTGGGTACGACTGACGCGGCTTTCGACGGTCAAATCTTGCACCGGCTGCATATAGGCGGTTATGCCCTGTGTGGTGCGTAATTCGTGCAAGGCGGTTTGTAAGCGTTGAATCACTGCGGTGGCATGGTTGGCCTGCCCCTGCCGTTCGCCATGTGGCTTGAGGCTAATCAACAGCCGCCCACTGTTCAGCGTCGGGTTCGTGCCATCAATCCCCAAGACCGAACTGACGCTGGCAACAGCGGCATCTTGCAAAATGATGTCTGTGACCGCTTGTTGTTGCTGGCGCATTGCCGCAAACGAGCTGCTTTGCCGCCCTTCGGTAATGACTTGAATCAGCCCGGTATCTTGGACGGGGAAAAAGCCTTTGGGAATCAAACTATAGAGCAACACGGTGAGACCCAGCGTAGCGACGGCGACCCACAAGGTTAAGCCTTGACGGTGCAACACCCAGCGGAGGGCAACTTCATACCGCGCTATCAGGCCGTCAAAAAAGCGAGTAACCGCTTGCAAAAACCGTCCATGCTTCGCTTCACTGCCATGTTCTTGCCGCCGCAACAAACGCGCGCACATCATCGGCGTTAGGGTTAAGGAGACCACGGCGGAAATCAAAATCGACACTGCCAAGGTAATCGCAAATTCGCGGAACAACCTCCCCACCACATCGCCCATAAATAGCAGCGGAATCAAGACGGCAATCAGGGAAATGGTTAAGGAAATGATGGTAAAACCAATTTGCTCCGCCCCTTTTAAGGCCGCTGCCAAGGGTGCTTCCCCTTCTTCGACATAGCGGGCAATGTTCTCAATCATTACGATGGCATCGTCCACCACAAAGCCTGTAGCAATGGTTAAGGCCATTAAAGTCAGATTGTTCAGCGAGAAGCCCGCTAGGTGCATCACCGCAAACGTCCCCACCAAGGACAGCGGCACAGCAACGGCTGGGATTAAGGTGGCGGCGACATTGCGTAAGAAAACAAAGATCACCAGCACCACTAAAATCACGGCGAGGAATAATTCGTGTTGCACCGCACTGACCGATGCGCGAATCGTGGTGGTGCGGTCGGTGAGCAATTCCACACTGACATCGCCGGGGAGAGAATCACGCAGTTGCGGTAACAATGCCTGAATTTTATCCACCGTTTCGATGACGTTCGCCCCCGGTTGGCGTTGTACGGACAAGATAATCGCCGGGGTTTTATTCGCCCACGCCGCCAAACGGGTGTTCTCCGCGCCATCGATCAGTGTCGCCACCTCGCCCAAACGCACCGCCGCACCGTTTTTCCATGCGACGATGAGCTGGCGATATTCGTCCGCCGATTTGAGCTGGTCATTCGCATCCAGAGTGGAGGAGCGCAACGCCCCATCAAAACTGCCTTTCGCCATATTGACGTTGGCGTTACTGATCGAGGTGCGTAAATCCTCTAAATTCAAGCCCAAGGCCGCTAACGCCTGTGGATTGACCTGCGCCCGTACCGCCGGACGTTGCCCGCCGCCAATCGTGACCAAACCCACACCGGGAATGCGCGACAGCTTTTGTGCCAAGCGCGTATCGACGAAATCTTCCACCTTCGGCAAGGGCAGGGTGGGGCTGCTAATCGCCAAGGTCAAAATCGGGGCATCCGCCGGATTGACCTTGTTAAACACGGGGGGCATGGGTAAATCGTTGGGCAAAAAGGCATTGGCGGCATTGATCGCCGCTTGCACTTCTTGCTGCGCCACATCCAAACTTAAGCCCAAGGAAAATTGCAGGGTAATCACCGATGCCCCACCCGAACTGGTCGAGGACATTTGGCTTAGCCCAGCAATCTGCCCCAACTGCCGCTCCAACGGGGCGGTAATCGACGAAGCCACCACCTCCGGCCCCGCGCCCGGGTACAAGGTGGTGACTTGCATGGTCGGATAATCGACCTCCGGCAAGGCTGACACAGGCAGAAAACGATACGCGACCAAGCCCGCCAAGAAAATCGCCAACATCAATAAGGACGTAGCGACTGGGCGCAGAATATACAAACGCGATGGATTCATCGTGTCGACCCGGTGCTTACAGCAGCTTCTTTGGCGTTCTTGTCGCCCCGTTCCCGCTTGGCGACGCTTTTACCATCAAGGCTTAAGACTTCAACTTTTGCCCCAGCTTTTAAGCGGTCTGCGCCATCAATCACCACCTGATTGCCCGCTTCGACACCTTTCAGGATCACGGTTTGTTCGCCATTGCTTGCCCCTAATTCCACTGGGCGCACGTCTACCGTTTGTTTTTCCGTATCAATGACATAGACAAATGCCCCTTCGGCATTGCGCTGAATCGCGGCGGTAGCGACCAATAAGCGGTTGGCTTGCACGGCGGTTTGTAAACGGGCTTGCACAAACTGATTCGGGAACAAGCGATTTTCGCTATTTTTGAACTCGGCTTTCAGCTTGACCGTGCCGGTACTGCTGTCGATTTGATTATCTAAGGCCGCTAATTTGCCCTCGGCAAGGCGGCTTTTGCCTTCTTGATCCCACGCCTCAACCTTAAATTTTTCGCCTTGATAAAAGCCTTGGGTAATCTGCGCCGCGCTGGCAGATGGAATCGCAAACAGCACATAAATCGGCTGCGTTTGCGTGATGCTGACAAGGCCATTGGCATCGCTGGCTTTGACCATATTGCCCACATCGACTTGGCGTAAACCCAAACGCCCACTGGCTGGCGCGGTGATTTTGCTAAAGCTTAATTGCAGCCGCGCATTCGCTTCTTGCGCTTTATCGGCCACGAGTGTGCCTTGATATTGTTTGACCAATGCTTCTTGCGCATCGACCTGTTGCTTGGCAATCGAATCTTTGGTCAATAATGCCTTATACCTTGCCAGATCAAGCTCGGCTGCACTTAATTGCGCTTGGTCTTTTAAGACTTGCCCATGCGCTTGTTCAGCACTAATCGCAAAGGGACGCGGATCAATCTCCGCTAATACGTCCCCCGCCTTAACCAACTGCCCCTCGCGGAAATGAATTTTAACTAATGGCCCATCCACCCGAGGCTTCACCACCGCCGTATTAAACGCCGTCACCGTGCCTAAGGCATTTACGGTTAACGAAAAATCGCTTTGGGTGATGGTTACAGCCTTGATAGGGGAAGCGCGTCCTGCACCACGCTCGCCTTTTTCACCCTTTTCACCTTTGCCTTTACCGGAATACTTTCCGGTGGCTTGGGTTTGCCCATCGACATTATTTTGATTTTTGCTGTACCACCAATAACCGCCACCTGCGGCAAGGATCAGCGTAAGGGCAAGGAATAGACTTAAACGACGACGTTGTTTAACAGCAGCCATCACGGCTTGCCAGCGAGTGCGTACAGACATAGGAAAATCCAACAATTCAAGCGATTAAGCAAAGGCGATAGTTTACTGGAACTCGGCACAGAGGCCGCTGCCGATGATATGGCTTAGGCCGCAGATTGCTATCGCGCTTTACCTTTCTTTACCTCATGCCATGCAGTCCCTACTGCCGTACTTCACGGACATTCTCCGGGGCAGTAAATTCGCCACAGCTACGAAACGGGTTAATGTCCAAGCCCCCGCGCCGGGTGTAACGGGCATAAACGGCAAGGGCTTCGGGTTGGCAATGTTGCTGAATATCCGTCCAAATCCGCTCGACACATTGCTCATGAAACTCATTATGTCCGCGAAAAGACACCAAATAGCGCAGCAAATTGGCGTGATCAATCGGCTTGCCCCGATAACGAATGACCACCATTGCCCAATCCGGTTGCCCAGTGACCAAGCAGTTAGACTTTAATAAATGGGAATACAGCGTTTCTTCGACCTTTATCGTTTCATCTTCAGTGGTGCTTGTATGCACCGTATGCAAAAAGGCGGGATTAGGCTGATAGGTGTCGCACGCAATGTCTAAGGTATCTAACAAAATTCCTTGTGGATAGGCCACATTCACCTGTGGCTGTGCCGTTAACGCTTGCACCTCCACCCCCACCGTGACTCCCGCTGCTTGGCTTAAATCCTGCGTCAAGGTCTGTGTCACTGCCACTACATCCGCAAATTGCGTTTGGTTGAACGAATTTAAATACAGCTTTAACGATTTTGATTCAATTAAATTTGGGCTATGCGCTGGCACACGAAAGGTAGCAAGGGCAACCATCGGCTTACCTTTCGGGTTTAACCATGACACTTCATACGCATTCCAAATATCCTCGCCAACAAAGGGCAATTTGCCTTCTGCAATCCCCAACTCATCGCGCTTAATTTGGCGCGGAATCGGAAATAACAGCTCAGGCGCGTACTCTGCCCGATAGTCAGTGGTTTTACCCAAAGGTGAAAATTGACTGGGGTCAACGTGATCAAAAACAGTCGCTTGTGTCATGTCAAATCCTTGGTAGGCAAAATTGGGCGGTATGGTAGGGGAAAAGGGGGAGTGTTGTGTATTGAGTGTGACATCATTAACGCTTTCCCTAGCCTGCTTACATTTAGCAAATAAGTCGTTAAATTAGCACCTTGCGCGTTTTTTGTATTTTTGTTTCCATGCACATGTGTAGGAATCAATCAAAGGAAAGCATCATGCGCAACACACCAACACCCATCCAACAAGGCTTTACCCTCATTGAACTCGTAGTTGTTATTGTGATTTTGGGGATTTTGGCAGCCACTGCCTTACCCAAGTTTGTTAACTTAGGTGACGATGCCAAACGGGCAAAAGCTGCACAAGTACTAGGGGCTTTTAAAGGTGGAATTACCTTAGCCAAAAGTAAATGGCTCGCTGCTGGGCAGCCGAAAAGTATCGTGCTCAATGGTAAAACCATCTACTTCAACGCCCAAGGTTGGCCGGTTTCTTCCTCGACTTTAATTGTGGATGCGAATGGCTGGGCATTGGTTTGGGGCAATAATGGCAGTTGTATGGAAATGTTTAACTTTCTCACCGACGGACAAATTGTCGTCGATAAAAATATTTTAGATACCGGCGGAAATCCCGCCAGTTATGAATGGTCGGCACGCTCAGGCGCATTAGGAGCCACACCAAGTGCTGAGTTTTGCACTTTTACCCAAATTGATACCCAAAAAAGTGGGCAAGAAGCTTATTACCCCGGTGGCA
>CAZOBT010000169.1:0-5315 GCA_964578025.1 uncultured Rhodocyclaceae bacterium
TTTCGTTCGGGGCTTTCAACCTGAATAATTTTTGCCACCAAAGCGTCTAAATCCGTCCGTTCACGTAGGGCGGGCAATGTCACCGATAGGCCATTCAGTCGGTAATACAAATCCTCACGGAAATTCCCCGCTTTTACTTCCTCTTTCAAGTTGCGATGGGTTGCACAAATTAAAGAAATATCGACCGGAATAGCTTTGCTACTTCCCAGCGGCGTAACACAGCGTTCTTGCAAAACGCGCAGTAAGCGGGCTTGTAGATTCAAGGGCATATCGCCAATTTCATCTAAAAACAATGTGCCACCATGCGCTTGTTGAATTTTACCCGGCGCACCTTCTTTTCGCGCCCCGGTAAATGCCCCGCCCAAATAACCAAAGAGTTCAGATTCGACCAAATTATCAGGAATCGCGGCACAGTTCAGGGCAACAAAGGGTTTATCCACCCGGTTGCCGCTATTGTGGAAAGCTTTCGCAAACATTTCTTTGCCTGCGCCCGACTCGCCTTGTACCAGAATCGGAATATCCCGCCCCAACACACGTTTGACCCGATCTAACGCCAGCTGCAAGCGCGGATCACCCTCTAAGGTAATTGCCGCCGGATCAACGCTTGGGCGCGTTTGCCGTCCACGCACCGGGCGACTGGCAGAAACATCGACCAAGACTCGTCCTAAATGACTCATTGCTGGCAACGTGCCGCGTACATTGGCACGGAAGACGCGGCCTTCTCGATCGACTAGCAAACTACGCTGGCGTGGATCACGGCGTGACTCATCCACCAAATGCCCAAGCTGAGTCTCAAATAACACCGAGAAATCACGCCCTACTACTTCATGACGGCGCAAACCAAGCAGTTGTAAGCCCGCACGGTTAATCGCCACAATCGCATTATCCGCATTAACCGCTAACGTCCCCTCACCTAGCCCACCAAGGTATTCGCTACGTTCATGAAAACATACCAAAATCCGGTCATGTTGCTCAGATTCAAACACACGTTTATCAACCACTTGGGCAGTCATGCGTACCAAGCCACGGGTATGGTATTGGTAATTACGAAAATCCCCAGAAATATCTAAGGCACCAATCACCCGCCCTTGCGAATCGGTCAAGGGGGCAGCACAACAGGTCAAGAAACCGTTGTGTTCTAAGAAATGTTCAGCACCATAAACCTCAACAAAGCGTTCTTCGACTAATGCCGTACCAATGGCATTCGTACCACGTTCTTGTTCATCCCAACAGGCTCCAGGACGGAGAGAAACACGCCCCGCTTGCCCGGCAAACTCAGGATCACCAACGCTATGTAAGAGTAAGCCTTGCGCATCTGCCAAGATCACCATGCTGCCGGAGTTCTGGATTTGCTCAAACACTTGTTCCATGATCGATTGCGCATGATCCATGAGCAAGCGATTGCGTTCCCATTCCACCTTTAAACAAGAACGGTCGATGATATTGCCAGTAACAAATCCATCGCTGGGATCCATGCCTAAGCGTTGGCAACGCTCCCATGAACGCACAAGGGCTTCATCAAGAAAATTGTCCGGTGTATGCCCCCGCTCAAAAAACAACTGCCGCGCACTTTGGATGCGCTGAGCCCGTGCCTCCGGCACTAAGTGGTATTGCCCCATGTCTCTCTCCTCCTCAAGGGAAGTTTTTTCTAACTTTTGTTTTGTGATGTGTGCAAAAAGGTGACACCTGCACACTTATTTAACAGCACAGGCTTTTTTTGCCTGCCTTGTATTGAAGCAATTTTTTTGCCACGTCCTTAACATCGTGGATTTCAAAGGAAATTTGAAGCTTGGCATGTCCTTTGCAGAAGCCTAAGTACGAGTTTTTTCAACACAAACCGCAGATTAGCGCGAACACCAAAGGACAAAAAAGTGACTATCCCAAAAATTTTCAAATTATTAACTGCCGTCTCCTTAATCGCTGGGGCAACCCATCTCGCGATTGCTCATGGTGACGTTGTACCACAAGCGGTGGACACCACGGGTTTAAAGGCATTAGGGCAAGAATGGCTAGAAAAAAACCCCTATCTTGGCGATAAGACCGCCATTCGTATTGGTGATTCCGCCTTTAACCAAAATTGCGCCCGCTGTCATGGTTTAGGCGCGATTTCTGGTGGCATTGCCCCTGATCTCCGTTACTTGCCCGCTGGTCAAGAAGGCGATGAAATTTTCCTCGGGCGTATCCGTCATGGTTCAGTGCGTGATGGTCGCGTGTACATGCCCGCCTTTGAAGGCACATTGAGCCAAGAAGCGATGTGGGCAATTCGCTCTTGGTTGGAGACTGTTCGTGTGGACTAAACGCCGTCACCTCTTAGCTGGGCTGGGCTGCTGTTTTATCCAGCTGGTTTCTCCGGCATTTGCCGGAGATTTGCTCACCGCGTCGCCCTTGCCCACCCAACAGGCCGGGCATTTACGCATTGCGGTATATAACGACTTTGCTCCCTATGCCAATAAAGGCAATGGGATTGATGTGGACATTGGTAAAGCCATTGCCGAACGTTTGGCCTTGCAAGCAGAAATCGTCACCTTTAATGCCGATGAGGACATGAATGACGATTTGCGCAATATGGTGTGGAAAGGCCATTACCTTGGGACACGTCCTGCCGATTTGATGATGCACGTTCCGGTCGATCAACGTTTGGCACAGGCCAACCCCCAAGTCACCATTCTTGGCCCTTATGCGGGGGAGTCGATTGCGATGGCGCGTGACCCATCACGGGTCAATGCGCCACAAGGCTCAGCCGCTGTCGCCCTTGAAGTTTTCACCCGTGAAAAAGTTGGAGTGGAGATTGATTCCCTTGCCGATGCTTTCTTACTTGGCGCATTGAATGGGCGTTTACGCGACAACGTTGCGCACTTTCGCAAAATGAGCGAGGCGGCAGAAGCCTTAAAGGCCGGGAAAATTGCCGCCATTATGGCTCCGCGTAGCGAGCTGGAAGCGGCGTTAGCGGGGCATCCTGCCACCCCAATCACGCCTGTGGTCATGCCGGAACTGAAGGTTGGCGCATGGGCCCTTGGTCTGGCGATTAAGGCCGATAACCCAGTTTTAGCCGACGCAGTAGGCAAAGCCCTCGCGAGCTTGGTACGCGATGGCACTGTTGCCACGATTTACAAAAATCATGGCATCACCTATCAAACCACCGTAGGTAAACCCGATGCGTAAAACCACGCTCCCCCTGCTGTTGCTTTGTCTTTTGTCACGCGCCGCCCTTGCTGCGCCATTCGCCTATGTGCCGAATGAAAAATCTGGCACGGTGAGTGTGATTGATACGGCACTGGATGAAGTCGTCAACACCCTCGCGGCGGGGCAACGACCTCGGGGGATTGCGGTGGATAGCCGGAAAATTTACCTGACGGAAGCCAAAACCAACAGCTTATTAGTGCTTGATCCTGCGCAAGCCCTTCCTGTTGCCAATTGGCCTTTAGGTAAGTCGCCGGAAGGCGTTAGCCTATCCACCGACCAACATTACCTCGCCGTTGCCGTGGAAGAGGGCAATTTAGTGGTCTTGCTGGAGGCTGCCAGCGGCAAACGTTTGGCAGACATCCCTGTTCAGGGCAAAAACCCGGAACATGCCGTCTTTAGCCCCGATGGA
This sequence comes from uncultured Rhodocyclaceae bacterium, assembly GCA_964578025.1. Taxonomy (GTDB): domain Bacteria; phylum Pseudomonadota; class Gammaproteobacteria; order Burkholderiales; family Rhodocyclaceae; genus CAZOBT01. The sequence continues at coordinate 3,593 of CAZOBT010000169.1, forward strand.
CGGTGGTTATACGTCAGTGCGGAAGAGGCCGAGCAAGTCGATGTGATTGATGTAATGGCACGGCGGCAAGTGACTAGCATTCCCGTGGGGAAACGTCCACGCGGGATTGCTTTTACTGCCGATGGCAAACTGGCGTATGTGGCTTGTGAGTTGGCAGGAATGGTCTACGCGATTGATCCAGTACGGCATCAAGTCATTGCCACAATTCGCGCCGGACAAATGCCCAACGGCCTACTGGTGCACCCCAAGGGGCATCAAGCCTATGTGTCCAATGGACGTGATGGCACGGTGCAAGTCATTGATACGACGCAACAAGCCATCATTGCCAGCATTGACGTTGGCAAACGTCCATGGAACATGGCAATCACCCCAGATGGCAATAAGTTATATGTTGCCAATGGACGCTCTAACTCGGTGTCGGTGATTGATGCGACGCGCTTGCTACGTTTAAAAGAAATCCCTGTGGGTGAATCGCCTTGGGGGGTGGCCATTAAACCATAGACCAAATCAATAAACGGCTATTTGATGATGTGGCAATTGGCTTATCAGAAATAGACCAAAATAGACCCAATACCGCCAGACCCAAGGCTAGGCTTCTGGGTAACAGGTAAAACCGTGCGGTTGTATCAAATTAAAACAGGGTGTTCCAAATTGGAGCACCCTGTTTTTTGGCATTGACGAAGACAAATCGACTAATTGTCGCTGACCACACCCGCCGCGACTAATTCAGCCCATTCCGCATCGGTAAACAAACGCGAACGTGGGTGAAAGGCTTTGCCTTCTGGCCCTTCTAAAGAAAACGTACCACCGCCGCGTGCCTCCACTACATCAATGATGAGCTGGGTATGTTTCCAATATTCATATTGCTGCTTGCCAATGTAAAACGGGCAGCCGCCAATTTCACCCAGCAAAACATCGGCTAAACCGACGATAAATTCAGCACGCGGATAACAATTGGCGGCACTGCCATCGCAACAACCGCCAGATTGATGAAACATTAAATCCCCATATTTGGCTTTGAGGATGGCGATTAACTCCAGCGTCGCAGGAGTTGCTACAACACGCGGAACCATAAACACGCTCCTTTACGCAAGTACAGGGTCAGCAACAGCTAACCGTCGCTTTTACTTCTTCAGGTGCAAAATCCAGTGAATCGCGGTTTTTAAGTCCTCATCACTGATTTTGTCGGCGGGGTGGGCTGGCATGGGAACATCGCCCCAATGCCCACTGCCACCATGCCGCACTTTGTCAAACAAATGTTGAGGAGCTTTTGCATCGTGGCGATACTTTTCCGCCACGTCATGATAGGGTGGGCCAACCCGTTTTTGATCGACGGCATGGCAAGCCACGCAACGTGCCTTCTTGATAATGGCTTCACCATTTGCACCGGGGTTCGCTTGCGCACTACCAAGTACGCCTAAAGTCAGCAAACTGCAAATAAGTAGTTTCTTCATTGTGATTTCCTAGGAAAAAACGGGGGCGGTCATCTGCCGCCCCCAAACCGCAACACAACGCGAGGAATGACGTTAGTGCATCAAATTGCTTGCGCCGAGAGGTCTTGGCTTAGAAGAAGCCTAAGGCTTTCGGGCTGTAGCTGACCAACAGGTTCTTGGTCTGTTGGTAGTGATCCAACATCATCTTGTGCGTTTCGCGCCCGATACCAGATTGCTTGTAACCACCGTAGGCGGCGTGGGCTGGGTAGAGGTGGTAGCAGTTCGTCCAC
>CAZOBT010000170.1:0-5293 GCA_964578025.1 uncultured Rhodocyclaceae bacterium
GTGGCAGCAGCTTGTGCACCCGCCGCGACTTTAATCAGTACCGTGCCTTCGGAGACACGATCCCCAAGCTTAAATAAAACTTCTTGCACCACACCAGCGGCAGAAGAAGGCACATCCATTGTGGCTTTATCGGACTCTAAGGTGGCAATTGCTTCATCGACTTTGATGCTATCGCCCACTTTAACGAATACCTCAATCACCGGAACATCGGAGAAATCGCCAATGTCCGGGACTTTGACTTCAACCAGATTACTCATCTTTGTTCTCCTTGGTTTAGACGCTCATGGGGTTGGGTTTGCTGGCATCTAAACCATATTTCTGCATGGCTTGTGCAACAACATCACGCTTAATCGTGCCTTCATCAGCAAGGGCTTTCAGTGCTGCCAAGGTCACCCAGTAACGATCCACTTCAAAGAAATGACGCAGTTTTTCGCGGGTGTCCGAACGCCCAAAGCCATCCGTGCCTAAGGTGACATAGCGACGGTTGATATAGGGGCGAATTTGCTCGGCAAACAAACGGATGTAATCAGTAGAAGCAATGACGGGGCCTTGTGTCGCCTGTAAGCAGCTTTCGACATAGGACAAGCGCGGTTCAGCCAAAGGATTCAACAAATTGGCACGATGGGCATCTTGGCCTTCGCGGGCGAGTTCGTTAAAGCTGGGGCAAGACCATAAATCCGCTTCCACGCCCCAATCTTGGCGCAGCAACTCTGCCGCTGCTACGACTTCACGGAAAATTGTGCCTGAGCCAAGTAATTGCACCCGTGGAGCTTCACTAATCGCGCCCTGTTGGAACAAATACATGCCCTTGATAATGCCTTGCTCTGCGCCTTCGGGCATTTCAGGATGTTCATAGTTTTCGTTCATCACCGTCAGGTAGTAATACACGTCTTCCTGCTCGGCAAACATACGGCGCATCCCGTCTTGCACAATCACCGCGACTTCATATTGGAAGGTCGGGTCGTAACTGACGCAGTTGGGGATGAGGTTAGCGAGGAGTTGGCTATGTCCATCTTCGTGTTGCAAACCTTCACCATTCAGCGTGGTGCGCCCTGCCGTGCCACCGATTAAGAAACCGCGTGCACGTTGATCTGCCGCTGCCCAGCACAGGTCAAGCACCCGTTGCAGGCCAAACATCGAATAGCAGATGTAGAAGGGAATCGTTTGCACGTTATGCACAGAATAAGATGTGGCAGCGGCAATCCAATCGCTCATTGCTCCGGCTTCGTTAATGCCTTCTTGCAAGACCTGCCCGGTTTTTGATTCCTTGTAGAACATCAACTGGTCATGGTCTTCTGGCACATAGTTTTGGCCTTCTTGGTTCCAAATGCCGACGGCGCGGAACATGCCTTCCATGCCAAAGGTACGCGATTCATCCGGCACAATCGGGACGATGTGTTTGCCGATGCTCTTATCTTTGAGCAGCATATTCATGATGCGCACAATCGCCATCGTGGTCGACAATTCGCGCCCTGCGCCGGAGGCTTTAAGCAACGCGGCAAAGGTGTCTAGGGCGGGAATGGGCAAGCTCGCGGCTTTGCGGCGGCGTTGTGGCAAATAGCCGCCCAAGGCAGCACGACGTGCCTTCATGTAGTCCAGTTCGGGCGAACCGTCGGGGAATTTCAGGTAGGGCAGGGCTTCCAATTGGTCATCAGGTACGGGCAGGCCGAAGCGGTCACGGAAACGCGCAATCGCTTCTTTGTCCATCTTCTTCTGCTGGTGCGAAATATTCATCGCCTCACCAGCTTGCCCCATGCCAAAGCCCTTGATGGTCTTGGCGAGGATCAAAGTTGGCTGACCTTTATGATTTACCGCTGCGTTGTAAGCAGAGAAGATTTTGAAGATGTCATGTCCGCCGCGATTCAGTTGCCACACATCATCATCTGTCCAATCGGCGATTAGGGCTTTCAGTTCTGGCGTATTAAAGAAATGTTCGCGCACATACGCGCCATTCTTGGCCTTAAAGGTTTGGTATTCGCCATCGCACAATTCCATCATGCGTTTTTTGAGAATGCCTTTCTTGTCGCGGTTGAACAAGGCATCCCAATGTGTGCCCCAAATACATTTAATGACGTTCCAACCTGCGCCCCGGAATTCCGATTCGAGTTCTTGGATGATCTTGCCATTGCCACGCACGGGGCCATCTAGGCGTTGCAGGTTGCAGTTAATGACAAATACAAGGTTGTCCAACTTTTCGCGCCCAGCCATGCCAATCGCGCCAAGAGATTCGACCTCATCGGTTTCGCCATCGCCAAGGAAAGCCCAGACTTTACGGGTCGCCGCATCGTTGGCATCAATCAAGCCTCGGCTGGCGAGGTATTTCATAAAGCGCGCTTGGTAAATCGCCTGAATCGGCCCTAAGCCCATTGATACCGTAGGGAATTGCCAGAAATCAGGCATCAACCACGGATGCGGGTAAGAGGAAATGCCTTTGCCGTCGGTTTCTTGGCGGAAGTTATCCATTTGCTCATCGGTGAGACGACCGAGCATATAGGCACGGGCATACACACCGGGGACAGAATGGCCTTGGAAGAAAATTAAATCGCCGCCTTTGTCAGCGGTAGGGGCTTGCCAAAAGTGGGAGAAACCCACGTCATACAACGCCGCCGCAGAAGCAAACGAGGCAATGTGTCCGCCGACGTTGGTATGTTTATTCGCCCGCACCACCATTGCCATCGCATTCCAGCGGATATAGGAGTGAATCTTGATCTCCATATCGGGATTGCCGGGATACTTAGGCTGTTGCTCGGCGGGGATGGTGTTGATGTATTCGGTATTCGCGCTATAGGGGATTTCTGCCCCTTTTTCACGGGCTTCGGCGATGACCGCCTCAATCAAATAATGCGCCCGTTCTGCGCCTTCTTTTTCAATCACTGACTCTAACGCGTCGACCCATTCTTGGGTTTCTTGAGGATCGCTATCGGTCAGATTGGGAATCACTGGCAATTGAGCCATGAGGGTCTCCTTCCACTGCAGGGTGGTGGTCTTTATCGTTGGGCAAGATCACCGAGATTTTCGGGATGGTTGCGTGCCTGTTTTGCTGCAACCCCTAGCTTATACCGAACACAGACAGCGTGTGGCCTACCGTAGTCGGTAACATTTCGTATCTTAAAATCAAATTTCGTATGTTGCAATAAGAAAACAGCGGCTACTTTGAGTACAGGCGCAATTTAAGAATGCAAAAAGAATTTAATAGGGGGTTTGGCTCGCCTTCGGTGCACGCGTGCAGCCGATCAGTAGGAGCGCGTTACCAAGAAGATAAATCAGGCCGCTCAAGGCGAAAAATAGAACCGGGAAGAAAGGATGTAAAAACACGCCCGGAAAAATAGCGAGTAGTCCGAAGGGCAATTGCAGGAAAAAATGCCAGCGCAAAAAGGTTTTTAACTTGGTGCGGCGGCTGGCTTCTGCCACGACATAGCGGGGGAAGATTGGTCCCCCGAGTTGGAAGATCACGCGCCCTGCCGCATCTTGGGTGAAACGTGCAGCGATTAACTGATTGGTGAGCTTACGAAAGCAACGTAAGGCTTTAATCCACAATTTCTGCCGCCTCCACAAAAATCACCTCACATGAGCCGTCACCGCTATCACTGCGGCTCAGTGAGCTGCGCCACCGCCAGCCTTTGGGATGCGTCACTTCCACCAATAAGCCTTTCAGCTTAATCATTTTCCCCGCCTTCGCCTGCTCCAGTTGGCGGGCAACCTCGGCATCCGCCGGAATCATGTGCATATTGGCGGATGATTCAATGATTTCAGGCAGTGGGATCGGTGGCTGATCGCGCCATGAATAGTGATACCAGCGGCTACCTTGCGCAATATTGAGTTTTTCATAAACGGTTGGATCTGCCATACGTTGCCAACCTAGGGCTAAATCCAGCGGTGAAAGTTTTGCCCCTTCGTCAGCCCAATAGTTTTCCCGCGACAAAATCCGCGCCTTTAACCAAAAGGTAGCGAGGGGCTGAATTTTGTAGTCACCAAAGGCAAACGCCGCCTGCTGCGTGGCTTGCTGTTGTGGCACAGCCCCAAACGCATATGCCGCCAAACTCACTGCCTGATGGCGTTTATCCCGCTGCTGGACTTTATGTTTTTGCCACGCATACAAGGTAGCAAAAACAACCAGAGCAAGAATAAGTAGGCGGCGCATCGGGCTTATTTCCCTGCGGCAAGCATAGAAGTCACCGGGCGATTTTCTTTCACCCAGCCTTTTAAGCCTTGTTTGACGTTATACACGGTGCGATAGCCTGCTTGTTCGGACAAGAATTTGCTAACGGCTTGGGTGCGATTGCCAGAACGACAGATCAAAATCACTGGGGTCTCGGCAGTGGCAATTGGTTTGAGTTGTTGTAGCCATTGCGGTGGATTGGCGTTGCCCTTTTCGTCAAAGAAGGTCAGCAGCTTACTGCCTTGAATCACCCCCGTTTCGCGCCATTCGGGTTCGGTACGAATATCTACCAGCGGGGTTTTCTTGGCTAATAGCTTTTCTAATTCGGCGTTATCAATATGAATCACCTCGGCCCACGCATTGCCCAGCAGCAATAAAGGCACAACAGCAGCGGCGAGGGTACGAGTCGCACGAGTGCGCAAGCGGCGCAGTAAGGGGGAAGTTGGTAACATGCTTGCTCTCCAGAAAAATGGTTGAATGGTTGAAATGTTTGTTTAGAAGCAAATGCTAATAAACAAGCTATCTTACTGGATTAACGACTTGCGCCCCAGACTTCGCTACTGGCACGGATTGCGCCTAATAACAACTCAGGGAATAGCCCGGTGACGAGCAATAACAGGGCAAAGGGCAATACCCATACCAGATCATGCGTTGGCAAATCAGGAATACGTTGGTGGATGGCAGGGCTTTGTTGGGCAATGGCAGTGCCGGGTGTGCCAAAGAAGGCGTTGCGATAAGCAAAAAGTGAGGCTGCCGCACCAACAACCAAGCCAAACAAGGCCGCCAAACCTGCGCCGGAGTGTGTTTGCAACGCGGCTAACAAAATCCCTAATTCCGCCGGAAAACCAAGCGTGCCGGGTAAGCCAAGTCCCGCTAACACAAACAATAAGAAGAAAGCGGCTAAACGCGGCCAGGTATCGGCAATTCCCCCTAAGACATGCAGATCACAACTGCCAGTCCGTTGTTCTATGGCATCTAACAACAAATACAAGCCGCCTGAAGCGAGGCTAAAACTGAGGAGTAACAACACACTACCCTGTAGCCCTTGTGGGCTTAAGGCGGCAATGCCCAACACCACTAAGCCAACGTGCGAGACGCTACTACAGGCCAGAATCGCTTTGAGATTGCTATGGT
>CAZOBT010000171.1:0-5245 GCA_964578025.1 uncultured Rhodocyclaceae bacterium
CACCGCCTCACCGAAATGCTGCGGCAAAACGAGGTCGATGCCATCATTATTGCCTTGCCATTTCAAGAGGCGGGGATTGTGACACGGCCTTTGTATGACGAGCCATTTGAAGTGTTGTTGCCATCTGACCATCCGTTGTGCGCTGAAAATGAAATTGATGCACAAACCTTGGATGGCAAAGAATTATTGCTCTTAGGCCAAGGGAACTGTTTCCGCGATCAAGTCGTTTCGGCCTGCCCGCGCCTGAATAGCCCAGGAGGGCTGCAAGCCGCCATCGAAAGTAGTTCCTTAGAAACGGTGCGTTACATGGTGGCAAGTGGGGTGGGTTCGTCGGTGGTTCCTGCTTCGGCAACGGCAACATGGCAGCGTGGTAATCCCGTCAGTAGCAATCATTTGGCTTACCAAGTTCGACGCTTCAAAGCTCCTGCCCCCAATCGCCGCGTTGCTTTGGCGTGGCGTGTTAGCTATCCCCGTCCGCAAGCGATTGAAGCGGTATATCAAGCCATCCGGCAAAATTTACCCGAAGGGGTGCTTGCCTGTTAGAGAAGGCGGGAAAGCGGAAAACCCTTCCCGTACAGTGGAATAACTGCCTATAATCAGCATCGGCAAAACAGAGTTTCTAAGCCATTCATTCTTAAATGTTTTTAATACATTCTTACGAATTCATTGAATCTGGGGGATTAAGATGCAAGATCAAGATAGTGATCTGAAAGTTGGGGCAATTGCTGGGGTTATCATTGCCGTTGTCGTAGCCATTGCGACGACTTTGTTTGCTGCAATCAGCAGTCTTTCTGGGGAAAAGACTGAAGCTGCACCTGCACCAGTTGTTGAAAGCAAAGCCGTTGCTCCTGTAGAAGCAACACCGCCACCCGCGCCTGAGCCAGTGAAAGCTCCCGAAAAGGTCGTGGAAGCTCCAAAGCCGAAACCCACCTATACCAAGACCATTAACTTCGCCAGCAAATCTGCGGCCTTACCAACCGAAATTACTGAAGAATTAGTCGCCTTTGCCAAGGAATTAAAAGCCGATGACCGTTCTTATCGCGTGATTGGTTTTTCTGATAGCAGTGGCATTGAAGCCAGCAATAAAAAGTTGTCTGCCGAGCGCGCAAAAACCTTGGTTAAATTCTTGGTTGCCCAAGGTGTACCCGCCGCCCGTTTGACGGCTGAAGGCATGGGGTCGGCTCACCCCGTTGCTGACAACAGCACCCCTGAAGGTCGTGCGAAGAACCGTCGTATCGAATTTGTTGAAGCAGGGAAGTAAGCCCCCCACGCGGTAGATAACTTCTCTCGTATAATTCAAAAGCCCCAAGGCTCTTTTACTAGCCTTGGGGCTTTTATTTGGTCTTTTTTTATTTTTCCATACAACACAAGCTATTCTGATTTGTTTTTTATTTGGTCTTAAAACTGCTCTAGCCGTAGGCTATACCTAACCTACGCATCTTGTTAACTGCCATACCGCTATGTTGTCCTTATTAGTTTTACTTTCGAGTGCTGTTACTGCATTAGCCATCGCCCGTTGGCTCAAACTTCCTAGCATGTTGGCGTATTTAGCTGTTGGTACATTGTTAGGCCCTTATGGTTTGAACTTCATTACTGATGAAAAACATGTAGAAGAATATGCCGAGTATGGCATTGTTTTTTTAATGTTTTCTATTGGTTTGGAATTTAGCTTTGTGCAATTGCAAACGATGCGCCGCCTCGTATTTGGTTTTGGCGGTTTGCAAATGGGGCTAACTGTGTTGGGGACATCATTAGTTACCTTATTTGGTTATGGGCAAGATTGGCGTACTGGGGTAGTGATTGGTTTAGTGATTGGGATGTCATCAACCGCCATTGTGGCGCGCTTGTTATCTGAGCGTTTAGAACTGCATTCAGAAGCGGGTAAGCAAACAATGGGCGTATTGTTATTTCAAGATTTAGCAGTCGTCCCTTGCTTGATTCTTTTTCCTGCTCTTGCGCAGCCTGCTGGCAACCTGTTCAGTACCTTGGGGTTAGCCTTATTACAGGCAATAGTCTTGCTAGCTCTGATGATTTGGGCAGGTAAACACCTGATTCGTGGTGTGTATTACCGCGTTGCACATCTTGGCTCTGACGAATTGTTTGTTGTGGTCACCCTATGGTTAGTTGTGGCTTTAGCGTTTGCTACTGGGCAAGCAGGGTTGTCTTTAAGTCTTGGCGCGTTTGTTGGGGGTATGTTGATTTCGGATACTGCATTCCGTCACCAAGTTGAAGCAGATATCCGCCCCTTCCGTGATTTGTTGCTGGGCTTATTTTTCGTATCCATCGGCATGTTGTTGGATTTAGGATATGTGCTCAACAATTTGCCTAAATTACTCTTAGCCGTCTTGTTATTAATTGCAGCTAAAGGCGGAGTGGTGTTTTTAGTAGCGCGTTGTTTTGGTAGTCATAACGAAACAGCCATTTGTACAGCAGCACAACTTGCACAAGCAGGAGAATTTGGCCTTGTGTTATTAGAACTCGCTTATGGACTTAAGCTAGTTAGCAAAGACGTATTCCAAATCACCTTAACTGCGATGCTTTTGTCAATGTTTTCTGCTCCAGTACTAATTGCCCAAAGTCGTAAGCTCGGCAACTTGCTTGGTCGGGGAGAATGGGCGCATAAGGCACAGGCCATTTATGCAATTGCGGCGAGCAGTTTATTGTTGTCAGGGCATGTCATTTTGTGTGGCTACGGGCGTACTGGGCGACGGGTTGCCCGCTTCCTGCGCGAAGAAAAGCAAGATTTTCTTGCCCTTGATATTGATCCCTATGTGATAAACGCTACTGCCAATCAAGGACATGTTGTTTTTGGTAATGGTGATCGTCCAGAGGTCTTACAAGCAGCGGGTATTGCGCGGGCTAAAGCCTTAGTTGTTACCTATGATGATAACGAAGCTGCAAAACGTACCATTGCTTTAGCCCGACGTTTACACCCGGATTTGTTAATTCTGGCGCGGGCAAGTGATGACCAAACAGCAAGTGAATTACGTCATGCTGGCGCAAATGAGGTTATCCCCGAAGTGTTAGAAGGCAGTTTGATGTTAGCAGCAGAAACTCTCATTCAGTTGGGATTGCCATCAGAACACGCATTAAACAAAGTACGTGAGGTTCGAGCAAGGCATTATCGTTCAGGAGTTTCTGGAATCAGAGAGGAAGATAAGCTCTAACATTTAAGTACGCCAGACAAACTGATTCAGTGAATTTCCCACCTATCGAGGTGTCCTGCGGAATTAGACCACTACAGCCGATCATACAAGAATTCGTTTCAAATCAACCAATCACCCAATTAAACACATAGCCCACCAACAAAATGCCGCAGGCGACAACGGCGGTGAAGGTGAAGATTAAACGTGGTTTGAGGGCTTGGCGTAGCAAGACCATTTCCGGGGCGGACAGCGCGATGACGCTCATCATAAAGGCCAACACCGTGCCTAATGCCGCGCCCTTGCCAATCAAGGCTTCGACAATCGGAATGATCCCCGCTGCGTTGGTATACATTGGCACACCTAAAAGCACCGCCGCAGGCACGGCCCACCATACGTCTTTGCCCATGAAGGAAGCCATAAAGTCTTCCGGCACATAACCATGAATCCCCGCGCCCAAGCCAATCCCAAGCAGCACATACGGCCAGACTTTGCCAACGATAGTACGCACATGGTTTGCCCCAGTGTGCAGCCGCTCCACCCATGACATCTCGGTTTGACGATTACCCACCTTCGCCGCCGCTTGGATTTGTTCCTCGACCCACGTTTCAACATACTTTTCCATGCCGAGCTTGCCAATCACCAAGCCCGCACTGATCGCGACCAATAAACCCAAACCAAGGTACAAGGCCGCAACTTTCCAGCCAAACATGGCAAATAACAAGGCCAAGGCCACTTCGTTAATCATTGGTGCGGCAATCAAAAACGAAAAGGTCACGCCCAATGGAATCCCCGCCGACAAAAAGCCGATAAACAGCGGCACGGCGGAACAGGAACAAAATGGCGTAACAATCCCCAAACTCGCCGCCAACACATTCCCCAGCCCCGCCCGCCGTCCATTGAGCAAAGCTCGTGTTTTTACCGGCGAAAAAAAGCTCTGCACCACCCCCATCACAAACACCACCGCCACCAACAGCAGCATGACTTTAGGTGTGTCATAAACAAAAAAATGCACCGCCTCCCCCAAGGCCGTCTGTCGTGATAGACCAAATAGCTTAATAACCCAATCTGCCATATGGGAAAGGTATTGATACGCCATAGACCAAATAAACACGGCACAGGCAAGCAGCAGAAAAGGGCGGAATGGAGCGGGAGAAGTCGTCATGATTTATTTCCTTCGTTGTGTCCCTCATACCACCCCTTACTACGATTCACTAAAGCCACAACGAAAAGCATGACGGGGACTTCGATGAGGACACCGACGACGGTGGCTAAGGCTGCGCCGGATTCAAAGCCGAAGAGACTAATCGCAGCAGCGACGGCGAGTTCGAAGAAGTTGGACGCACCGATTAAGGCCGAGGGGCAGGCGATGTTGTGTTTTTCGCCAACAACCCGATTCAGCCAATAGGCCAAGCCAGCGTTAAAAAATACTTGCAGCAAGATAGGCACGGCGAGAATCGCGATGACAAGCGGTTGGCGTAGAATCGCTTCGCCTTGAAAGGCAAAGAGTAAAACCAAGGTCGCGAGCAGGGCGGTAATCGACCACGGGCCAAGCAGGCTCAAGGTCGCGTTGAAGTGTGCCTCACCTTTTGACAATAAGCTCCGCCGCCACCATTGCGCCAAGGCGACTGGGATCACGATGTACAGCAACACCGACAGGAAGAGCGTTGCCCAAGGGACGGTAATCGCCGAAATTCCCAGCAAAAAAGCCACTAAGGGCGCGAAGGCAAAGACCATGATCGTGTCGTTAACTGCCACTTGGCTCAAGGTAAATAAGGGGTCGCCATGCGACAAACGACTCCACACAAAAACCATTGCCGTACAGGGCGCGGCAGCCAGCAAAATCAAGCCAGCGATATAGCTATCAATTTGTGCCGCAGGCAGGTAGGCGGCAAACAGTTGGCGAATAAACAACCAGCCGAACAAAGCCATTGAAAATGGCTTGACCAACCAATTCACCACCAAGGTCACGGCAATGCCTTTGCGATGTTGTTTGACTTCATGCAGAGCCGAAAAATCAACTTTGACCAACATGGGAATAATCATCACCCAGATCAACAGGCCAACGGGCAAATTCACCTGTGCCACTTCCAGTTGACCGA
>CAZOBT010000172.1:0-5189 GCA_964578025.1 uncultured Rhodocyclaceae bacterium
GCTTTTTGAATATTGGCAGTACATAACGCGATTTTTAATTCAGGATAATCTGTTTTTAACTGCCCTGCGGCTTCCAAACCATTTTGCCCGGGCATATTAATATCCATCGTAATAAAATTTGGCTGGCATTCTACCACTAGGGCAATGGCTTCTTGCGCATTGCCCGCTTCAAGTAATTGCCATTCTGGACGGAGTTTGTTTAAAACAGAACGCATAATCATGCGCGAGACACGGCTATCATCAACAATTAAAAGGCGTTTGCTCATTGGCTGTTTTTGCATCCTATACACCAAGGGTTTTACGGTAAGGGTTTGACATCCGTCACAAAATATTCGGTTTCGCCAAAACAGGTGCTGGGTACACCTTTGTGTTGGGCATAGGTTAAGGAAACCCGTTGCCCAGCTAAGGCATTTAAGCGGCTGGCTAGGCCATCATCACGGACAGTAAAGAAGAATTTTTCAGGGGCTGCACCGGGCAGAGCCACCATGGTTAATTCACCTTCCCATGTTTTGCATAACCAGCCTTTATTAGAGAACTTTTGTAAATAACCTGCACGTTCGCCAGAAGAATAGCTCCATTGCAGGGTTGCCCACGCATAAGCGGCAAATAGCAAACCTGCTGCAAGCAATAGACCAACTACAGAAAATAGCACTTTACGTAAGATAGACAACATAATTTAACCTATAGACCAAATAAGTGAGTGCGCGGCTAAGTAAGCAAAGCGGCAACGAAAGCTGAAGAATACGTGCAGAAATTACAGAAAGCCAAGTCGTTTTTGTCCATAAATAATACGCTACCTCGGCAGTGCTGGAATGCGATTGCACACGGATCATGTGGCTTCTTCGGTAAAATCCGCGCTTAAATTTTCTGGGATTTTCTAGGTAACACAATGAAATTTAATCTAATTACCACCGATGGCGCGGCGCGGCGCGGTACTTTGTCCTTAGCGCACGGTGAGGTGCAAACCCCGGTTTTTATGCCCGTTGGCACCTATGGCACAGTGAAAGCCATGACTCCGCAAGCTCTGCACGACATTGGGGCGCAAATTTGTTTGGGTAATACTTTCCACCTGTGGCTGCGCCCCGGCACGGCGGTAATGAAAACCTTTGGCGGTCTGCATCAATTTATGGGCTGGAATAAGCCGATCCTTACCGATTCTGGTGGTTTTCAAGTCTTTTCTTTGGGGGCAATGCGCAAGATTACTGAGGAAGGGGTGAAATTTTCATCACCGATTAACGGTGAAAAATTATTCCTCACCCCCGAAGGCTCAATGGAAATTCAACATGCGTTGAATTCTGACATTGTGATGATCTTTGACGAATGCACGCCCTACCCGGCAACCCATGATGAAGCCGCCAAATCCATGCGTTTGTCGTTGCGTTGGGCAGCGCGTAGTCGCCATGCACATAATCAATTAGAAAATCACAACGCTTTGTTCGGCATCGTACAAGGTGGAATGTATGAAGATTTGCGCGATGAATCCTTAGCTGGTTTAGATGAAATTGGCTTTGATGGCATGGCGATTGGTGGCCTCTCAGTTGGCGAACCAAAAGACGATATGGCGCGGATTCTGGCGCATACCGCCCCAAAATTACCCACCCACAAACCCCGTTATTTAATGGGTGTCGGCACCCCAGAAGATTTAGTGCACGCCGTGGGGCAAGGCATTGATATGTTTGATTGCGTGATGCCCACCCGCAATGCCCGCAATGGGCATTTATTTACCCGTTATGGCGATGTCAAAATCAAAAATGCCCGCCATAAACATGACACCAATCCCCTTGATGCGTCCTGCACCTGCTACACCTGCCAGAACTTTAGCCGTGCGTATTTGCACCATTTATTCCGTACCGGCGAAATTCTGGGCAGCATGTTGAACACCATCCATAACTTGCATTACTACCAAACCCTGATGGCAGAAATGCGGGCGGCGATTGAGGCCGGGCAATTCGCCACCTTTGTTAGCCAATTCCATCACGAACGGGCGCAAGAAAGTCGCGCCGCTGGGTAAGCTGTAGGCCAATACATTATTGATAGCGATTACCCAGCGCGGCTTATACCGCGTATAGCGATCTTAGGCGGATCACTTAAAACGGTAGTTGGATTCCCGGCCAAGCAGCAGTCAGGGCTTGGCGGAAATTGTTTTGAATGCGGGCTAAGGCTTCGGCGTTGTCCGCTTCAAAACGCAATACCACAACGGGTGTGGTATTAGAGGGGCGTGCCAGACCAAAACCATCGGCATATTCAACCCGTACCCCATCAAGCGTAATTTTTTCTACCGCACCCGCAAATTCCGCTTCCGCTTTTAATTTATCAATCAAGGCAAAGGGTTCACCTTCTGCCATTTTGATATTTAATTCTGGCGTACATAAGGCATTCGGTAATTGCTCTAATACCGGATTACCATCAGCATGACGTGAGAGAATTTCTAATAAACGTGCGCCGGTATATAAACCATCATCAAAGCCATACCAACGTTCTTTAAAGAAACAATGCCCACTCATTTCTCCAGCTAAAGGTGCGCCAGTTTCTTTGAGTTTGGCTTTGACTAAGGCATGTCCGGTATTCCACATTAAAGGCTCGCCGCCATGCTGACGAATCCACGGAGCTAATAAGCGCGTACATTTCACGTCATAAATAATTTGCCCGCCGGGAACACGCGATAACACATCCGCTGCAAATAACATTAATTGCCGATCTGGGAAAATAATTTCGCCAGATTTTGTTACCACACCTAAGCGGTCGCCATCGCCATCAAAAGCAATACCTAATTCGGCATCGGTTTCTTGCAAAGCACGAATCACATCAGCTAAATTTTCTGGCTTGGAGGGATCGGGGTGATGATTGGGGAAGTTACCGTCAACATCGCAATACAAAGGGATAATTTCACAGCCCAAGCCTTGGAATAATTCGGGTGCAACTGCCCCAGCAACCCCATTGCCGCAATCCATGACGATCTTCATCGGGCGGGATAATTTCACATCGCTCAAAATACGTTGAATATAGGCAGTTTTTACGTCGGCTTGCCGTACTGTGCCTTGGCCTTGGCTAAGGTTTCCGGCTTCAATACGTTGCTTTAAGGCTTGAATCGCCTCACCCGCCAAAGTAGTGCCAGCAATGACCATCTTTAAGCCATTGTAATCAGGGGGGTTATGGCTTCCCGTCACGGAAACGCAGCTATGGCAGCCTAATTCATAAGCGGCAAAGTAGGTGACAGGGGTAGGAACACAGCCAATATCAATTACATCCACCCCAGCGGCACAAATCCCTTCGGCTAATGCTCCTGCAAGGCTAGGACCAGACAAACGCCCATCACGCCCAATCGCAATCGCTGTTTGCCCTTGTTCCTTGGCAAGGCTACCTAAGGCTTGCCCAATTTGATACACCACACCGGGGGTCAGGCTTTTATCGACAATGCCACGAATATCGTAGGCTTTAAAAATTTCAGCAGGTAAGGTTTTCATAGAAATTAAGAATTAACACGGAGTAAAAAAAGAGAAGATGGGAAGGCTACTTGTTCCAATGAATCTAATGCAAGGTATGTTGTTGTGATTGCTGAGTCATGGCTTCTGCCTCATCGTCACTGGCATTGGCGGAGGCATGGCGACATACCAGCCGCCAACCATGTTCATTACGCACAAAAGTATGGGTGACATGCAAAGGGCCATGCGGCGTTTGTTCATCACCAACCAGTAACATTTCTAATTGGTGATGTGTGGCAACCATCATGCCTTGCCACTGGCTTACTGGCGTAATCGCAATTTGAAAATGCGTGGCGGTAAAGACGGCTAACCAACTGGCGCGAATGGCTTGATGCCCAATCAGTTGTTGCCCCGTGGGGTGGATGCACACAATTTCCTCATCCTCCGCCCAACAGGCCATCAATGCCTCAATATCGTGGCGGGCAATCGCCGTGTAAAAATGTTGTTCTAAATCTTCGGGAGTAGCAAACGTAAGACGACGTGCCGTCATCGTTTTAAGCTTCCAAACGCGCCAAACAAGCATCCAGAACGCGGGCGGGCAGCAGCTTATTTAAGCAATCTAAATGCGTAAAAGGACATTCGCGTTTAAAACACGGGCTGCATGGCAAGCCAAGGCGCAAAATACTGGCCTTGTCGCTTAAAGGTGGAGTGAAATCTGGGGTGGATGAGCCATACAAGGCAATCAAGGGGCGATCTAAGGCGGCGGCAACGTGCATCAGGCCAGAATCGTTACAAACGACTAATTCAGCTTGGGCTAATAAATCAATCGCTTGGCTCAGATTGGTGCTACCACATAGGTTATGACAATCCCCTTTGGCTTGTGCGGCAATTTCTGCCCCAATCGCCTGATCTTTGGCTGAGCCTAAAATCCATAGCGTATGCCCACGTTCTAACAAAACTCGCGCTAATGCGGCAAAGTAATTAGCAGGCCAACGTTTGGCAGGGCCGTACTCTGCGCCTGGGCAAAGGACTACCGGGCGATTTTTACTGCTTAGACCAAGTTGTTGTAATACCGCTTGTTGCTCACTTGGGCTAGAGCATAAACGGGGATAAGGCAAAGGGCGGGGTAAGGGATTGCCCACCGTTTCTGCCAGTTGCGCAAAGCGTTCTACCATCAAAGGCAAAGCGGCTTTGTCTAAGGTATGACGTTGATTGAGCAAACCAAAGCGCGATTCACCCGTAAAACCAATGCGCTGCGGAATGCGGGCAAAGAAGGGCACAAGTGCGGATTTTAAGGAATTGGGTAAAACGAAAACTTCATCGTAGCTGCTTGCCGCCAGTTGTCGCCCAAGGTGATAGCGTTCGCGTAAGCGCAATGCCCCATGTGGGAAAGGATTATCAAAAACGTGATGTACTTCGGGCATCCGGCGCAGTACCGGCGCAACCCATGAAGGTGCCATTACATCAATGACACGCTCTGGGCGGTATTGGCGCAGCCGCATCAACAAAGGCTGCGCCATGATCGTATCGCCAATCCACGAAGGGGCAATTACTAAGGTGCGGCAAGGCCGAAGAGTGTGGGTATGTTGCACGTCGTGGCCTTTGCCTTTCACCTAAATAACTAAAACAACGGTACGGCTAGCAATACTTAGTGATGGCCTTTAGGCAACTCACCTTTGAAAACATACTGTGTGCCACAGTAGGGGCAAGCCACCTCACCCGTATGCGTCACATCCAAAAAGACACGCGGATGCTGACTCCACAAGG
>CAZOBT010000173.1:0-1481 GCA_964578025.1 uncultured Rhodocyclaceae bacterium
ACCTCACCCGTATGCGTCACATCCAAAAAGACACGCGGATGCTGACTCCACAAGGGAGCGTTAGGACGGGGGCAATGCAAAGGCAAATCGTCAGCCGTAACTTCAACAGTGCGATTCGTGTCAGACATGCGAATTTCCTCCAAAGTTAGATTAGATATAAGACAACCAGCCTTGATGCTCGGCAGAACGCCCGTACACCACATCAAAGTATTTCTGTTGCAGTTTTTCGGTGATTGGGCCACGCCGACCGATACCAATTTGGCGGTTATCCAATTCACGGATTGGGGTTACTTCCGCCGCAGTACCAGTGAAGAAGGCCTCATCTGCCGCATACACTTCGTCGCGAGTGATGCGTTTTTCGAGCACTTGGATACCCATTTCTTCGGCTAAGGACAGAATCGTGGCGCGGGTGATCCCTTCTAAGCAGGAGGTCAAATCCGGCGTATACAACTTGCCTTTCTTGACGATGAACAAGTTCTCGCCAGCACCTTCGGCCACATAGCCTTCAGGATCAAGCAACATGGCTTCATCATAACCATCGGTCGTGGCTTCGTTATTGGCCAAGATGGAGTTGATGTAATGCCCACAGGCTTTGGCACGCACCATCGAGATATTCACATGGTGACGGGTAAAGCTAGAGGTTTTGACACGAATCCCGCGTTCCAAACCTTCTTCACCCAAATAAGCACCCCAAGGCCAAGCAGCAACCACCACATGCACTTTTGCCCCGCGTGGGGAAACGCCTAATTTTTCTGAGCCGTAGAAAGCCAGAGGACGTAAGTAACCGGATTCCAAATTGTTGGCACGCAACACTTCGCGTTGGGCTTCGTTCAAGGTCTCTTGATCGAAAGGCATCGCCATTTGGAAAATATGGGCGGAATTAAATAAACGTTCGGTGTGTTCTTTGAGGCGGAAAATGGCGGTGCCTTGTTCAGTTTTGTACGCACGCACCCCTTCAAAGACCCCCATCCCGTAATGTAAAGAATGGGTCAAAACGTGGGTCGTGGCATCCCGCCACGGCACTAATTTGCCGTCGTACCAGATGAACCCGTCGCGATCTGCCATGGACATAAGCCAATCTCCCTCATCAACTAACTAAGCATGAAAACCCGTAATTCTAGCCGATTTCATCCGCTAAAATGGCGGTTTTGCGTGGAGACAAGCATGGTGTGGAAACCCAATGTCACCGTAGCGGCGGTAATTGAACGTGATGGTCGCTTTTTATTAGTGGAAGAAGAAACCGATGACGGGATTCGTTTTAATCAGCCTGCCGGGCATTTAGAGTGTAATGAATCCTTAATTGCGGCGGCAATCCGCGAAGTGCGCGAAGAAACCCGATACGATTTCACGCCCACCTATTTGGTCGGAATTTATCAGTGGCGACACCCCGAAAAAGACCTGACTTATTTGCGTTTTGCCTTTGGTGGCGATTTAGTCGGGCATGATCCCGCCCGCGAATTAGATGCTGGAATTCTTGCCCC
>CAZOBT010000173.1:1581-5141 GCA_964578025.1 uncultured Rhodocyclaceae bacterium
CTTACACTACCAACTCATGCGTCAATGGAACGAGCGGTGTTAAGTCAAGCCATTGGCAAAATGTACCGCTGGGCAGGGGAACAGACTTTGATTCACAACGATCGGGGTGGCAATTTCGCTGATGATGGTCAACCTGGACGTATGGATTGCATCGACCATTCCACCACCACCACGCGCTTTTTACGTTTGTTGGAACAACGTGGCCTATTGCGTTGGCATCGTGTCCTAGACCCGGTGCGGCGTTTGCGTTTTTTAGGTTTCGCGCAACATTTCTCCGCCCTCGTTGAGGTCAAACAAGGCGATGAGGTGGGCGAGCAATATGTGGTCGATAGTTGGTTTGTCGATAATGGTGAACCAGCGGTGATTTTGCCGCTTGCCGATTGGGAAGCCGGGGCTGGGCTAGATGTGCAGTAGCCGCATTGACTGAACTAGATTGAATTATCAATTTATTTAAAGAAAGTAAGTGCTAACCATGCAAACTCAAGGAAACGGACAAACCGTCGTCGTTGGCCTCTCTGGCGGGGTCGATTCCTCCGTCGCGGCCTTGCTCTTAAAACGCCAAGGCTACAAAGTCATCGGCCTGTTTATGAAAAATTGGGAAGATGACGACACCGAGGAGTATTGCTCCTCACGCCAAGATTTGATTGATGTGATGAGCGTTGCCGACAAAATCGGCATTGATGTTGAAGTGGTGAATTTCGCCGCTGAATATAAAGAGCGGGTATTTACTGAGTTTTTAAAAGAATACCAAGCCGGGCGCACGCCAAACCCCGATATTCTGTGTAATTCGGAAATTAAATTTAAAGCCTTTTTAGATCACGCCGTGGCCTTGGGGGCAGAAAAAATCGCCACTGGGCATTACGCCGGGGTGCGCGAATTTAATGGCGAATATCAATTATTAAAAGCCGAAGATGGCACAAAAGATCAAAGCTATTTTCTGTACCGCCTAAATCAAGCCCAGCTGTCCCGCACTTTATTTCCTTTAGCGAATATTTATAAGCGAGAAGTGCGCAAAATCGCCGAGGCCGAAGGCTTGCATGTGGCAACAAAGAAAGATTCGACCGGAATTTGCTTTATTGGCGAACGTCCCTTTAAAGATTTCTTAATGCGCTATTTGCCGCCACAAAAAGGCGAAATTCGCCGTTTAGATGATGGCAAAGTCCTAGGCGAACATGACGGCATTACCTTTCATACCATCGGGCAGCGCAAAGGGCTGCACATTGGCGGCATGAAAGAAAAAGGCCAACAACGCGGCGGCGGCGATCATGACGCATGGTTTGTCGCGGGCAAAGACATGAGCAAAAATATCCTCTACGTCGTGCAAGGCCATGAGCATCCCGCCCTGCAAGCACAAAGCTTATTTGCCGAACAATTAAGCTGGATCAGCCCACACGCCCCACGCACGCATTGGGTATATACCGCCAAACCACGTTACCGCAGCGACGATGCCCCCTGCGAAATCGAGAGCCTTAGCCCCGACCGCTGCGAACTCCGCTTCGCCGCCCCGCAATGGGCATTAACCCCCGGTCAATCCGTCGTGATCTACGAAAGCCGCGTCTGCCTCGGCGGCGGCATCATCGAAAACCCCATCCGCTAATCCCCGCGCTCCAAAACACCAAGCCCCCAGCACGGGGGCTTTTTTATCGCATTTGGTCTATCGTGCAATAAAGCATATTGGACATTGCTTATAAGTATTTTTTTGATTTGGTCTTTATTTTGACCACCCTCGCCCCGCCCCGTGCGGGGCTTTTTTTCTGTTTTTTGCACACATCAAATTTATTTCTGCGCATCCTTCCTAGAATCTTGCCCAGAAAAACGCGGCCAGGATGGAGGTAGGGGGAGACACATGTCGGACGTGGGGAATGTGGCGCGTCGCCGCTTTTTGTTTGGACGCAGCCCAGCTAACGATCAGCCCGCCGCCGATGCAGCGACAACGCTGCACACCAGCGATACCTCTGCCCCGAATAGCGTGCGCTTTGGCGAGGATTGTTTGGCGCGGCAACAAGTGGTGTGCCGTACCTGTGCCGAAATGTGCGACGTGGGCGCAATTCGTTTTGTTTTACACGCCGGAAAAGTGGCACAGCCTGAATTAGTCGCGGATCGCTGTACTGCCTGTGGTGACTGTGTTGCCGATTGCCCGACCTTAGCGATTCAGCTTTGCTACCTAGAGAAAAAGGAAGAATAGAAATGCGTATTGTCAGCCTCGTCTTAAAGATTCTGCCGGAACACGCGACCGCCGTGACCGAGGCCGTGGCGCAAGTCGCAGGCGCGAGTGTGGAAGGCTATAGCGACGGCAAGATGATTGTGCTGATTGAAGATGAGCAAGCACAGGCCGGGGATTACGCCGTTTCCGATTCGATTATCAAAGTCCATCACATCGCCAATGTCATGTCTGTGACCTTGGCTTACGAATATTCAGACGAAGGTCTCATGGCTGAGGAGGCATACGCATGACCACCCATCTTCTTACCCGCCGCGATTTTATTAAAGCGAATGCGGTTGCCGCCGCAGCGATGACTGCCGGTATTCCTTTACTTGGTGAAGCGGCTGACAAACCCGCCCCCAGTAGCAAAGATGCCTTGCCCGGCGTGCGTTGGGACAAGGCCGCTTGCCGTTTCTGCGGCACAGGTTGCTCGGTCTTAGTTGGGGTACAAAATGGGCGAGTGGTTGCCACCCAAGGCGACCCCGATGCTCCGGTTAACCGTGGCTTGAACTGCATCAAAGGCTATTTCCTGTCCAAGATCATGTATGGCGAAGACCGCTTAACCAAGCCCTTGCTGCGCATGAAGAATGGCAAGTTCGACAAGAACGGCGAATTCACCCCGATTTCGTGGACACAAGCCTTCGACATCATGGCGGAGAAATGGAAAGAAGCCTTGAAAAACGAAGGCCCCGGTTCGATTGCCATGTTTGGTTCGGGGCAATGGACGATTTGGGAAGGTTACGCCGCCTCTAAATTGATGAAAGCCGGTTTCCGCTCAAATAACCTCGACCCCAATGCGCGGCATTGCATGGCCTCCGCCGTGACGGGCTTTATGCGTACCTTTGGCATTGATGAGCCAATGGGCTGCTATGACGACATCGAAAATGCCGATGCCTTCGTCTTGTGGGGGTCAAATATGGCGGAGATGCACCCAATTCTGTGGTCACGCATTACTGACCGTCGTTTAACGCATAAAGGCGCGGAAGTGCATGTGTTATCGACCTATGAACACCGTAGCTTTGAGCTAGCAGATAACGGCATGGTATTTACGCCACAAACCGATTTGGCGATTCTGAATTACATCTGCAACTACATCATTCAGAACAACAAGGTTAACCAAGACTTCGTTAAAGCCCATGTGAACTTTAAGAAAGGCGAAACGGACATTGGCTTTGGCTTACGCCCCAATCACGCCTTAGAAAAAGATGCCAAATTCAATGGCTACCCCGGTGCCGATGGCAAACCAAAGAACAATCCGGGCGATGCCAAGCCGATTAGTTTTGATGAGTTCAAAGCCTTTGTTGCTGAATACACCTTGGAAAAGACCAGCAAAATTTCGGGGGTTCCGGCAGATCGC
>CAZOBT010000174.1:0-5140 GCA_964578025.1 uncultured Rhodocyclaceae bacterium
AGTTCAAAACGAGCTATGCCGCCGATCAGCAAATTTTCCCGATTCGCCAAGATCGTGTTGGGCTGCTCGTTATCTTGGCAGTTGCCGCCTTGGCAGTGCCCGCGTTTGCCAGTGAATATTGGTTTTCAGCCATCTTAATTCCCTTCTTAATTTTCTCGCTGGCGGCATTGGGCTTGAACATTTTGACGGGCTATGCCGGGCAACTTTCTTTGGGCACAGCTGCGTTTATGGCGGTGGGTGCGTATGCCGCTTATAACTTCCAGTTGCGGGTGGAAGGTATCCCTATCCTTGTTTCTTTCGCGCTTGCCGGGCTGACAGCGGCGGGGGTAGGGGTTCTTTTTGGCCTGCCAAGTTTGCGCATCAAAGGCTTTTATCTGGCAGTGGCAACCCTTGCGGCGCAATTCTTTATTGTGTGGTGCTTAACCAAATTTCCTTGGTTATCGAATAACTCTTCCTCTGGGGTGATTTCGACCCAAACCGTCGAAATCTTTGGCTATGCCTTTGAATCTGCCCGCGAAAAATACCTGTTAGTCTTGGCAATTGTGGCGTTGCTGGCTCTTGCCGCGAAAAACCTTGCCCGGAGCTCTACCGGACGGGCATGGATGGCAGTACGTGACATGGACGTAGCGGCTTCGGTGATTGGGATTCGCCTCATGCCAACGAAGTTGCTCGCCTTTGCCATCAGCTCCTTCTACTGTGGTGTTGCCGGGGCGTTGTATGCCTTCTGCTACCTTGGCTCAGTGGAACCCGATGGTTTTTCCCTAGAACTGTCGTTCAAGATTTTGTTCATGGTGATTATTGGTGGCGTTGGTTCAATCATGGGGAGCTTCTTGGGGGCGGCCTTTATTCTGCTCTTACCGATCTTCCTTGATCTCTCTCTGCCCTTTATGGCGGATTTAATCGGTCTGCCATTTGAACGTGCCACGGTGTCACATATCCAAACCATGATCTTTGGGGCATTGATTATGTTCTTCCTGATTGTTGAACCCCACGGCCTTGCGCGTTTGTGGCAAATCATGAAGGAAAAACTCCGGCTTTGGCCTTTCCCACACTAGGCACATTTGGTGTTCGTGTCAGCTTGGGAAAAGCAAAAACGATGGGCGGCGTTTCCGCCCAACACTTAAAAATAATGTAGGAGACAAAACGATGTTGAAAAAGATGAAACCCGTGGTTGCCGCTGTCGCATTTGCTGCTGCTTTTGCTGGCGTAGCCCAACCGACCTTTGCTGCTGAAGAGCAATTCTTCCCAATCGTTGGCTACCGCGTTGGCCCTTATGGAGCGAACGGGCAATCCTTGTTTGGTGGTTTTATTGACTACCTGAACTACGTCAATATGAAAGAAGGTGGCATTAACGGCGTTAAGATCACCTATGAGGAATGCGAAACCGAATACAACAACGCCAAGGGCGTAGAGTGTTATGAACGGTTGAAGGGCAAAGCGAAAACCTCTGCCGGGCCAATCCACCCCTTATCCACCGGGATTTCTTACGCACTGATCGAAAAATCCGCCCAAGACAAAATCCCCCTCGCCATGATGGGTTATGGGCGTACTGATGCGGTGGATGGTTCAGTCTTCCCCTATGCCTTCCCCTTGGTGACCACCTACCAAATGCAAGCTTCCGCCATCATCAAGTTCTTGAAGGATAAGAATGCGGGTAATTTAGCCGGGAAGAAAATCGTCTTCCTCTACCATGACTCTGCGTATGGCAAAGAGCCTATCGTCGCCTTACAAGCCGAAGCGACCTTGAACAAATTTAACTTGGTACAAATCCCCGTTGCGCACCCCGGTAATGAACAAGGGGCGCAATGGTTGAAGATTCGTAACGAGAACCCCGATTACGTGGTGTTCTGGGGCTGGGGCGTGATGAACCAAACCGCCTTAAAAGCCGCGCAAAAAGTCGGCTATCCCCGTGACAAGATGGTTGGCTCATGGTGGACTGGTTCAGAAGAAGATACCGTGCCTGCGGGCGATGCCGCTAAAGGCTTTATGGCAGCGACATGGAACGTTGCGGGTAAGAACGTCCCTGTTATCTCTGATATTGAAAAAGTCGTCTATGGTGCAGGCAAAGGCAATCTGAGCGACAAGGCAAAGATGGGCACAATTCTGTATAACCGTGGTGTGTCGATGGCGGTGTTATCGGTCGAAGCCATCCGCAAAGCCCAAGAGAAATACGGTAAGGGCAAGGCCATGACGGGCGAACAAGTGCGTTGGGGCTTAGAGAACCTCAATATTACCGAAGCACGTTTGAAAGCCTTAGGCGCGACTAACTTATTACCTGAAATCAAGACCTCTTGCTCTAACCACGAAGGCTCCGGCAAGGTCAAGATTCAGCAATGGGATGGTAGCAAGTGGGTTGCCGTTTCTGACTGGATTGAAGGTAATAAGAGCTTAGTCCACCCCTTATTCCAAGCCTCTGCCAAGCAATATGCGAAAGACAAAGGGATTACCCCCCGCGATTGCTCTAAGGAAAAATAAGCGCGATTTTTCGCTAACTTAATGCCTTGCTTAGATAAGCCTGTCGGCTAAATTAGCAGCTATCCAAGCAAGCCTTTCTTCCTGCCAAACCCTATCCCCGGCAAGCCCAACAGTATTTGTTGCCTTGCCTGCGGGTAGGTTTTTACCGAAAAACAGGAAACGATGATGAGTACACACGCAACAGCGCACAGCACAACGCCAGCCAGCAGCGTTATCGCCAATGAAAATTACCTGACGATTAACAACGTTGAAGTCATCTACGACCATGTGATCTTGGTCTTAAAAGGCGTGTCCTTAACCGTGCCCAAAGGCAAAATCGTTGCCCTGCTTGGGGCAAACGGAGCGGGGAAAAGCACCACCCTGAAAGCCATTTCTAACCTGCTCCATGCCGAGCGCGGTGATGTCACCAAAGGTTCGGTGGAGTTTAAGGGCAATCGGATCGACCAACTGACCCCGAATGAATTAGTGAAACGTGGAGTCATTCAGGTCATGGAAGGGCGGCATTGTTTTGCCCATTTAACTATCGAAGAAAACCTGCTCACCGGAGCGTATACCCGTAGCATTTCGCGGGCAGAGTTAAAAGAGAATCTGGAAAAGGTCTATCACTACTTCCCGCGCCTCAAAACCCGGCGTGCTTCACAAGCGGGCTATACCTCGGGCGGTGAACAACAAATGTGCGCGATTGGGCGTGCCTTGATGGCGAAGCCGGAAATGATTTTGTTGGACGAACCCTCGATGGGGCTTGCGCCACAGATCGTTGAAGAAATCTTTGAGATTGTGAAAGACTTAAACAGCAAAGAAAACGTAAGTTTCTTGCTGGCAGAACAAAATACGATGGTCGCGCTGAAATATGCCGATTTTGGCTACATCCTTGAAAACGGGCGCGTGGTCATGGAAGGCGATGCCGAAGGCTTGCGTACCAATGAGGATGTGAAAGAGTTCTATCTTGGTCTGTCCTCGGGCGAGCGGAAGAGCTTCCGTGATAACAAAAACTATCGCCGCCGTAAGCGTTGGCTGTCTTAATTAAGTCGAGGAGGGTCAGTCATGAGCTACTACGACGCGCGCGAAACCCGTGCTCCAGCGCAGCGGGAAGCCGAGTTAATGCAGCAATTACCGCAGCAGATTGCCTATGCCAAGGCGCGTTCAGTTTATTACGCTGAAGCCCTCGCTGCGGTAGATGCGACACAAATTACCACCCGGCAAGCCCTTGCCAGCCTGCCATTAACCCGCAAACGCGATTTGCTGGAGTTACAAAAGCAACGCCCACCCTTTGGTGGTTTAGAAGCCATTTCCCGCCAAGCCACGCGCCGCGTCTTTGCCTCGCCAGGGCCGATTTATGAATTACAAGGGACAAATGTTGACCCGTGGCGCATGGCGCGAGTGCTGTATGCGGCAGGCTTTCGCGCCGGGGATTTAATCCATAACTGCTTCTCTTATCACTTCACCCCCGGCGCATTTATGTTTGAAGGCGGCGCGGCAGCCTTGGGCTGTGCAGTCTTTGCTGGTGGAGTGGGGCAAACGGAGCAGCAAGTCTTAGCGATGGCGGCTTTACGTCCCGATGGCTATGTGGGCACACCGTCGTTCTTGCGCATCATTTTAGAAAAAGCCGACGAAATGGGCGCAGATGTCAGTTCGCTCACCAAGGCGATGGTTTCTGGCGAAGCCTTACCCAAGCCCGTGCGTCAAGCCTTAAATGAACGCGGCATTACGGTACGGCAATGCTATGCCACGGCGGATTTAGGCGCGATTGCCTATGAAAGTGCAGCGGAAGAAGGGCTGATTGTTGACGAAGACATCTTGCTTGAAATCGTCCGTCCCGGCACAGGCGAACCCGTTGCTGAAGGGGAAGTGGGCGAATTGGTCGTCACTACCTTTAACCCTGATTACCCTTTAATTCGCTTTGCCACAGGCGACTTATCCGCCATTCTCCCTGGTGTGTCCCCCTGTGGGCGTACCAATGTCCGCATCAAAGGCTGGATGGGGCGGGCGGATCAAACGACCAAAGTCAAAGGCATGTTTGTCCATCCCGAACAAGTCAGTGAAGTTGCCAAACGTTTCCCTGAGCTTGGTCGTGTGCGCCTTGTGGTAGATAACCCCGACAGCCAAGACCGCATGACCCTGCATTACGAAGCCACCACCAATCCCCCCGACCTCGCCCCCGCCTTAATCACCGCCCTGCGCGAAGTCACCAAACTCCGCGCCGAAGTCACTCACTTTCCCCTTGGCACATTAGCCAACGATGGCAAAGTCATTGACGATGTACGCAAGTATGATTAAAGGTAGTTCGGCTTAAACTCCGTTACCCGATACTCTGATAACCCAGACAAGTGAAAACAAGTCTGGGTTTTTATTTGGTCTATTTCATGTAGGCAAATACCAATAAGGTTTATACGCCATTTTTTCATTTGGTCTTAAATTCTGGAGTCAAAATTTCTCTCAAACTGGCACTGTTCCCTTGGGCTATGGGGGATGTGGTTTGAAATGCGCGACAGTCGCCAGCATGAAACTCGCCTCACCGATCGCTTGCAACTCAACGTTATCGAACTGATTAAAGCCGATAAAATGATGAAAAATCAATTAGGTAATGCAAAAAACCACACGGCGGCATTGCACAATTGGATTCTATTTTTTGAACATTGGCGCGAAGAAGAAATCATGAAATCCA
>CAZOBT010000175.1:0-5134 GCA_964578025.1 uncultured Rhodocyclaceae bacterium
TACTTCACACGCATTCCCGGTTGTGCGCCGCTGTCGGGGGAGAGTAGGAAGAGGCCGGGGACGGTGCCGTTGCTGTCAGAGGCGGCGAGTACCATGCCTTCGGAGAGGCCAAATTTCATTTTGCGTGGGGCAAGGTTGGCGACCATCACCGTTAAACGTCCAACAAGTTGCGCCGGATCGTAAGCGGATTTGATACCAGCGAACACGTTGCGCGTTTTTTCTTCGCCAATATCTAAGGTCAGTTGCACCAATTTATCCGCGCCTTCCACATGATTTGCCGCGACGATTTTGGCGATGCGTAAATCCACTTTGCCAAAATCATCAATGGTGCACAATGCCCCAGCTTCTGCCGTTGCGACCGAACCTGCCGCAGCGGCAGATTTGGTCTCGGCTTTTTTCTCTTTGCCTTTTTCCTTGTTGGGCTTGCTTTCTGGGGCAGTTTGCTCCAAGTTTTGTTGATTGGCCTTGACCAGCGCGTCAACTTGTTTGGGATCAACACGGGTCATCAAGTGGCTATACGCCTGAATGCCATGCCCGGCGGGGAGCAGCGTTTGTGCGTCTTGCCAGGCCAAGGGAGCGATGTTGAGGAAGGCTTCGACCTTTTCTGCCACGGCGGGCAGGATGGGCTTAAGCAAGACGGTGAGTAAGCGGAACAAGTTCAGCGCGTTACTACAGGCTA
The DNA here is from genome assembly GCA_964578025.1 of uncultured Rhodocyclaceae bacterium. Lineage (GTDB taxonomy): Bacteria > Pseudomonadota > Gammaproteobacteria > Burkholderiales > Rhodocyclaceae > CAZOBT01. Next base: position 680 of record CAZOBT010000175.1, read on the forward strand.
AATGCAGCTCGTTTTCTTTGCCTTCTTGCTTGGCTAATTCCCACGGCTTGACGCTATCCACATACTGGTTAGCTAAGTCGGTTAAGGCCATCACTTCGCGGATGGCTTTAGAAAATTCGCGCCCTTCAAATAAGGCCGCCACTTTTTCGGCATTGGCTTGAATCGCGGTAATTGCAGGCAAATCAGCATTCGCGGCGGCGAGTTTGCCATCAAAGCGTTTGCTAATAAAACCGGCGGAACGGCTGGCGATGTTTACATATTTGCCGACCAAATCACTATTTACCCGCGCAATGAAATCTTGCAAATTCAGGTCAATGTCTTCGGTGGTATCGCTCATTTTCGCGGCGTAGTAATAGCGCAGCCATTCGGGGTTTAAGCCTTGTTGTAAATAGCTTTCGGCGGTAATGAACGTCCCGCGTGACTTCGACATTTTCGCGCCATCGACGGTTAAGAAACCGTGGGCAAAAATCTTGGTCGGGGTGCGGAAGCCAGCGTGCGCCAATTCAGCAGGCCAGAACAAGGCATGGAAGTACAGAATGTCTTTACCAATGAAGTGATACAGCTCGGTTTGGCTATTGGGCTGCCAGAACTCGTTGAAATCCAAGCCTTTTTGCGCACACAAATTCTTAAATGAGCCCATGTAGCCAATCGGCGCATCCAGCCAAACATAGAAATATTTGCCCGGTGCATCGGGAATTTCAAAGCCGAAATACGGTGCGTCGCGGGAAATGTCCCAATCGCCCAGTTTGTTATCACCTTCTGCGCCAATCCATTCTTGCATCTTGTTCGCCGCTTCGGCCTGCAACACACCAGAACTGGTGTATTGACGTAAGAAGGATTCGCAGCGTGGGTCAGAAAGCTTAAAGAAGTAGTGCTCGGAGGTGCGCATTTCTGGTTTCGCCCCAGAAACCGCCGAGAAGGGATTTTTTAATTCATTGGGCGTATAGGCTGCACCACAGGCTTCGCAGTTATCGCCATATTGATCCGCCGCGCCACATTTTGGGCATTCGCCTTTAATGAAGCGATCGGGCAAGAACATTTCTTTCACCGGATCATAGAACTGCTCAATGGTGCGCACCTCAATCAAGCCATTGGCTTTGAGTTGCGCATAAATGTGGTTGGCACATTCTTGGGTTTCGGGGGTGTTGGTGCTGTAGTAATTATCAAAATTGACCAAGAACCCGGCGAAATCACGGGAATGCTCGCCGTGTACACGGGCAATCAAGGCTTCGGGCGTAATGCCTTCTTTTTCTGCCCGCAACATAATCGGCGTGCCGTGCGTGTCGTCGGCACAAACATACCAACATTCATGCCCACGCATTTTTTGAAAACGTACCCAAATATCAGTTTGGATATATTCCACCAAGTGTCCAAGGTGAATCGCGCCATTGGCATAGGGCAAAGCAGAGGTAACAAGTAATTTACGTGGCATGATAATTTGCTTAGAAAATCAATCAGAAAAGATCGGTCAGAAAAATAAAAACGCAGGATTTTAACGTAGTCGCGGCGTATCGCTTACGCCGTCCCACCCACAGTTAAGCCTTCAATGCGTAGTGTGGGTTGTCCGACTCCAACCGGGACACTTTGGCCTTCTTTGCCGCATGTTCCCACGCCAGAATCCAGTTGCAGATCGTTGCCAATCATGGTGACACGGGTCAGGGCATCGGGGCCATTACCGATTAAGGTCGCGCCTTTAATTGGGGCAGTGACTTTGCCATCTTCGATTAAATAGGCTTCCGCCATCGAGAACACAAATTTACCGCTAGTAATATCGACTTGCCCACCGCCAAAGTTAGCGGCATAAATGCCGTTCTTGACCGAGGCAATAATTTCTTCCGGAGCATGTTCGCCCGCCAACATCATGGTGTTAGTCATGCGGGGCAAGGGCAAATGCGCAAAGGATTCGCGCCGTCCGTTCCCCGTTGGCGCAACGCCCATCAAGCGCGCATTCAGGCTGTCTTGCAAATAACCTTGCAAAATCCCATCTTCAATCAACACCGTGCGTTGGCTCGGATTACCTTCATCATCAATGCTTAACGAACCACGCCGCCCCATGAGCGTGCCATCGTCCACCACCGTGACCCCTTTCGCCGCGACTTGTTGCCCCACGCGCCCAGCAAAGGCGGAACTGCCTTTACGGTTAAAGTCGCCTTCTAAACCATGCCCAACCGCTTCATGCAACAAAATCCCCGGCCAACCTGCACCCAAAACGACCGTCATTTGTCCCGCTGGGGCAGGACGGGCATGGAGGTTAATCGCCGCTTGATGCACCGCTTGTTTGGCGTAAGTCGCTAGAACGTCGTCAGTGAAATAGCTGTAATCATGCCGCCCACCCCCGCCCGCCGCGCCTTGTTCGCGCTTGCCATTTTCTTCAATGATGACACTCACTGAGACTCGGACTAAGGGGCGAATATCTGCCGCCAACCGCCCATCAGACCCCGCCACCAACATCACTTCATATTCCCCGGCGAGCGAGGCATTGACTTGCACCACACGCGGATCAAGGGCGCGTACCATGCCTTCTAAGCGTTCGAGCAATTTGACCTTGGCATCAGCGGGTAAGGAGGCAATCGGATCGTTGGGCAAATACAAGGAAGCGGCATTGTTGCGTGCTTGTAAGGTCGGCAGCGTGCCATTCTGCCCCGCCGCCCCAATCGCCCGCACCGCCGTTGCCGCATCGTTTAAGGCAAGCAAACTAATATCGTCGGAATAAGCAAACGCGGTTTTCTCGCCACTAATCGCCCGCACCCCCACGCCTTGGTCAATATTAAAGCTCCCCGCCTTGACAATGCCTTCATCTAAGCTCCAGCCTTCTGAACGTGAATACTGGAAATAAATATCTGCATAATCAATGTGATGCGTCAGAATATTGCCAAAAACATCCACAATTTGCTTCTCGCCCAAATTAAAAGGGGCAAGCAACAACGATTCGGCCTGATTGAGGGCTTGATTAGTGCTCATCGTAATTGTTCTCTCTGTGTGATCGAAGTTTTGTTTGGATTTGGTCTAAATAAAATTTAATGCCTAGAAAGCACGTTAGATATACTTATTGTGCAATATTTATACTTTGGTCTTGTATGCTTTGCGGATGAAGGGTATTCGATGCGGTAATTTTAGCTTTAGCACGGCGGCGTTCGAGGTTTTCGGTGTTAATCACCCGCGCGCGTAATTGCCCACAACCGCCATCGACCTCTTGCCCGGCTGAATTGCGCAAACGGCATAACACGCCATGATGGTTCAAAAATTTCACCATCTCCACCGCCCGTTCCCAATCGGGGCGTTGGTAGGGCAAACCTTCGACGGCGTTAAAGGGAATGAAGTTCATCATTGCGTATTTGCCTTTCAGCAAGCGAATGATGTTGTGTAACTCCTCCTCGCTATCGTTAATTCCCTCCAGCAATGTCCATTGGTATTGAATCGGATACGCCGTGTGCCGGGCGTATTCTTCGCCTAAATTCACCAATTCTTCGGGGTCAAAACGCGGGGCTTTCGGCAGTAATTTGGCGCGAGTCTCGGCATTGGTACTATGTAGCGATAAGGCCAAAGCGGGTTTGACCGGATTTTCTGGCAAGCGGCTAAAAATCCGCTGATCGCCGACGGTGGAAAACACCAGATTTTTATGCCCAATCGCCCCATCTTGCCCCAAGAGGGTAATGGCTTCTAAGACGTTGTCTAAATTATGCGATGGCTCGCCCATGCCCATAAAGACGACGCGGCGCACCGGGCGAATTTGCCGTGCTAACACCACCTGCGCCACGATTTCCGCGCTGCCAAGTTGCCGAATCAAGCCTTCCGTGCCAGTCATGCAAAACACACAACCGACGGCACAACCCAGTTGGGTGGAAACACACACACCATCACGCGGTAACAACACACTTTCCACCGTTTGCCCATCGCCCATCGCCACCAGCAAACGTGCCGAACCATCATTGCCCGGATGGGTAGAACGGACGTGCGCCAGTTGGGTGAGTTCGGCTTGCAGTTCGGGCAAGACTTGGCGCATGGCGAGGGGTAAGAAATTTTCGGCTTTGCTATAGCGATTGTCTAAAGAACGACCTTGCAACCACGCTTGGAAAAAACGCTGTTCATGGCAAGGTTTTGCCCCAAGGGCTTGGTATTTCTGGCGGAGTTGGGAAATCTGCATAAGACGTATTACTGGCTGAATCGTTATAGCCGCCATTATCGCCGTTGCACTGCAACACTGCACTAAAATCCATCTTTTATCAGCAAGATAGCAAGGGAATAGGTCAGAAATGAACAAGAAAAAGCCACCACACACCACACAATCACCCACCACATCGCACTGCATCAAGCCAATTTTGCGCCTGTGCGCCACCCTCGGTATGTGGGGCTGGCTAGGGGTATTCAGCACGGTCAGCCTACCGGCTTGGGCAAAAACCGAAGCCAGCCCACGTACCCACGTCATGCAATTGGCACAACAAGCTAGCATCGACC
>CAZOBT010000176.1:0-198 GCA_964578025.1 uncultured Rhodocyclaceae bacterium
GTTGTCCCGCCAACTTGTCCCACCAGTACAAGCTGATTAGAATTTTTACCCGCTATGTTTTTCTAAATTTTATTTTTGTTTTTTAACCCGATTTAACGACGGAGAAAAAGATGGAACATCAGTTGCCCCAACTGCCTTACGCTAAAGACGCACTCGCCCCTCATATTTCGGCTGAAACCTTAGAGTTTCACCACGGCA
>CAZOBT010000176.1:208-5128 GCA_964578025.1 uncultured Rhodocyclaceae bacterium
GTGGTTAACCTGAACAACCTGATCAAAGGCACGGAATACGAAAACCTTGATCTAGAAGCCATCGTGAAAAAAGCTCCTGCCGGTGGCGTGTATAACAATGCCGCCCAAGTGTGGAATCACACCTTCTTCTGGAGCTGCTTGTCTCCGAACGGCGGTGGCGCACCGAGCGGCGCATTGGCAGACGCGATCAATGCGAAATGGGGTTCGTTCGACGAATTCAAAAAAGCTTTCCAAGCTTCTGCCGTCGGTAACTTCGGTTCTGCTTGGACATGGTTAGTGAAAAAGGCTGACGGCTCTGTTGACATCGTTAACATGGGTGCAGCCGGTACGCCGTTGACCACTGGCGACAAGGCTCTGTTGTGTATCGACGTATGGGAGCACGCCTACTACATCGACTACCGCAACTTGCGTCCTAAGTTCGTTGAAACCTTCTTAGAAAAGCTGGCTAACTGGTCTTTTGCCGAAGCCAACTTCGCCTAAGTTAGCGTTTAGCGATAACTTGTTATCGCTGTCATAAAAAAGGGAGCTTTTGCTCCCTTTTTTTACGAATTGCTCTGACCACAACGTTGGCAACAACGCTGGCGACAAAAGGATTAGCGATGCTTTCTTCTTCAACTTCCCCATGCCCACGCGCCCTCGTTTGGTTTCGCCGTGATTTGCGTGATGACGATCATGCGGCTTTGTACTACGCGCTGCGCTATGCCAAGGCGGTGTATTGCGTTTTTGTTTTTGACACCGAAATTTTAGACGGCTTGCCGCCGACTGATCGGCGAGTCGAGTTTATTCATGGGTCAGTGCTAGCCTTGGATGCGGCCTTACAAGCGCGGGGCGGTGGTTTGATCGTGCGGCATGGCAAGGCCAGCGAGATCATTCCCGCGTTGGCGGCAGAGTTACAGGTGCAAGCGGTATTCCTCAATCGTGATTACGAGCCGCAAGCCATTATTCGCGAGACCAACGTAGAAAATGCCCTACAAAGCATGAATATCATGCTTTCTGCGCATAAAGACCAAGTTATCTTTGAGCAAAACGAAATCCTGACGCAAGCCAAGCAGCCATATAGTGTGTTTACGCCATACAAGAACGCATGGCTAAAACGCCTGAATGCCGAAGGTGGGGATTTTTATGTGCGTTCGTATCCGATTACCCGGTATGCCAGTGCCTTAATACCGCCACCTGCGCACTTACGTCACATTCCCAGCTTGGCGGAATTGGGCTTTGCGCCAACCAATTTGTGCGACTTAGGTATTACGCCGGGGATGGAGGGGGCGGCAGCGCGGTGGGCGGATTTTCAGCCACGGATAAGCAATTACCAGCGTAGCCGCGATTTCCCTGCCTTAAAAGGCGTGTCGTATTTATCGTTGGATTTGCGTTTTGGCACGCTGTCGATTCGGGAATTGGTACGTACTGCATGGCAAACCCCCGGCGAGGGTGCGGCAACGTGGTTGAATGAACTGATTTGGCGCGATTTTTATTTCATGATCCTGCATCACTTTCCCCATGTAGTGACAGGCAATTTCCGCCCCAGTTTTAATGCGGTGCAATGGGAAAATTGGGCGGAAGGTTTGGCAGCATGGCAGAACGGGCAGACGGGGTATCCGCTGGTCGATGCGGCGATGCGCCAACTTTTGCATAGCGGTTATATGCATAACCGTTTGCGCATGTTGACCGCAAGTTTTTTAACTAAAGATTTAGGCATTGATTGGCGTGAAGGCGAACGCTTTTTTGCCCTGCATTTGAACGATTACGACCTCGCCGCGAACAATGGCGGCTGGCAATGGGCGGCTTCGACGGGCTGCGACGCACAACCGTGGTTTCGCATTTTTAACCCCGTGACCCAATCCGAAAAATTTGACCCCGATGGCAAATTCATTCGCCGCTACGTCCCCGAACTCGCCCCACTCCCCAACAAACACATCCACGCCCCGTGGTTACTTTCCCGCCAAGAACTTGCCCGCTACGGTATCACCCTCGGGCAAACCTACCCAGCCCCCATCGTCGACCATGCCGTGGCACGGGAAAAAACGCTGGCGCGGTTTGCGGTAGTGAAGGGGGAGGGCGCAAAATAAAAAACCCAGAGTTGCTGACGCTTCTCTGGGTTTTTTGCAGCGATCTCTTGCTTAGAAGCCGTGAGAATATTGCACCCCAAGGATATGGATGGAGTTGCTGTTATACGCACCAGACAAGTACTGGGGAGAGGCTGCCGCTTTGTAGTGATTCATATCCACATCGCGCACGTAGATATAGGAATAGCCCAAGTCAATCATCCCAGTTTTATACAGCTTGTATTGCGCCCCAAGCGAGAGCCAAACGCGGTCGCCATCGGGCAAGCGGGGAGAGCGGTCGAGGTCGGTGGTGGGGGTATTGTCATAAGCCAGACCAAACTTCAATTTGGTCTTATCATCCAAGAGGTAATTGGCACCCCAAGCAATACGCCAACTGTTTTTATAAGCAAATTTCTCGGACGACATCAACGCCCCAGTATTACGGTTATACACATCCAAGGATTGGATACTGTTCCATTGCGTGTAGGACAAATCGCCCAAGGCTTCCCAACGGTCAGACAGTTGTTGCGACACGCTCCACGTCAGCACGCCCGGCAATTTGATGTCGGCACGAATCGGGGCATTGACTACACCAGAACTATTACCCTCTAAGGTATGCTTCATCGGAGAGCGATAGGACAAACCTAAACGCATGGTTTCTGATGGGCTATACACAAACCCGGCATTCCAACCCCAGCTACTGTCATCCCCGGATAAGGCAGACACGGGGCGACCGGGTAAAGGCACAGAATTGTTCATTTCGGCATTGAGCTTTTGGTAATTCAAACCAAGACCAATACGCAATTTGTCGTTAACACGGTAAGACAAGGCGGGGTTAACGTTAACGGTTTTAACGCTAGTCTTTAAGGCATGATCGCTGCCAGCCCAACCGGCTTGGTATTCGGTAGATAAACCAAACGGCACAGTGATCCCAATCCCAGCACTTAAATCGGCATTGATTGGCACCGCTAAGAAAGCGTTAGGAATAAAGGCATCACCACCTGCATTACCGCCATTATTGCTAACACTGCCACTAAAGGTGGCGTTAGTACGGACATACGCTGTACCGACAGAAAATTGCGCCCCATTCAACAAGCCCATTGCCGCTGGGTTGTAATGCAAGACGCTGGCATTTTCGGCATTAACGGCAGAACCGGCATAGGCATTACCTAAACCGCTGGCGTTTTGTTCTAACAGTTGAAAACCTGCCGCATGGGCGGTTTGCAAGGTCAGCCCTTGGCAGGTGGCAAATAATGCCATGCTGATTATGGAGAGTTTTGTTTGATGGTATTTCATTTTTTATTAACTGATTCTAAAAAGGAATTTAGCAAGCTGCACAAGAAAACATGTGTGCTTGCGGTCAGCGGCGGATTTTACGCGATTTCTTCGGCATTACCAAAAGTTATCTGCAAAAAAACCAAATAAAACACAGTGTTAGTGGTAGAAATAAAACTTTTATGGCAAAAATTTTCATTTCTTTATACTTAGGTCTCTACGATATTTGAGCCGTCCCTGCGTTTGGGTACAGGACACCACCGAAAGTTTTTATCATGCGTCATTACCATAGCAGTATGCCCCTACCCCCTGCCGAACAACAACTGCATGTATGGGCAACACTCAAAGCGTTATTTCCGTTTATTTGGCAGTATCGCAGTCGGGTGATTTTGGCCTTAGCATGTTTAGTTGCTGCCAAATTAGCGAATGTCTTTGTGCCCTTGGTCTTTAAAGATTTAATTGACGTTCTCAGCCCACAACAGCAGCCTTTACATTTGCCAATTTTATTATTGGCTTTATACGGGATATTACGCTTTTCTTCTTCATTATTTACTGAGTTACGCGAAATCTTATTTGCTCGCGTTACCCAGCAAGCGGTGCGCCTACTATCGCTCACCGTATTTCAACATTTGCATAGTTTATCCCTACGCTTTCATTTAGAACGACAAACGGGAGGTATTTCACGCGATATGGAACGGGGAACTCGTTCTGTCTCTAGCCTGATTAATTACACCTTGTATTCGATTCTGCCAACGCTGATTGAAATGGCCTTAGTGTTGGGCATATTGTTTATCAATTACGATATTGGCTTTGTAATTATTACCTTGATTTCCTTAGCCTGTTATGTCGTTTTTACCGTTACCGTGAGTAATTGGCGTATTGGTATTCGGCGTATCGCCAATGAATCCGATTCTGCGGCGAACACTCGTGCTGTCGATAGTTTGATTAACTATGAAACGGTGAAATATTTTAATAATGAAATTTATGAAGCGTCGCGCTATGACGAAAAATTGCGGCAATGGGAAGATGCCGCCACCAAAAGTCAGCGCACACTTTCACTATTAAACCTTGGACAACAAGCCATCATTGCCCTTGGTGTCACCGCGATGATGTGGAAAGCGGCGGATGGCGTAGTGCAAGGCACAATGACCATTGGTGATTTAGTTTTAGTTAATGCTTTCCTTGTGCAGCTTTATATTCCTTTGAATTTCCTTGGCGTGATTTACCGCGAAATTCGTCAGTCATTAACCGACATTGAGCGCATGTTTGATTTATTAAAAACCAATCGTGAAATTGCGGATGCCCCCACGGCAATTCCATTAGGCAATCAAGAACTCGCAATTAATTTTGAAGCCGTCGATTTTTCTTATGATCCAGCACGCCCAATTTTACAAAACCTAGATTTAACCATTCCAGCGGGAAAAACTGTGGCGGTGGTTGGAGCATCTGGCTCTGGCAAATCCACTTTGGCACGCTTAATTTATCGTTTCTACGACATTAACCAAGGCAGTTTAAAAATTGGTGGGGTTGATATTCGCCAACTGCAACAACATAGCCTACGCCAAGCCATTGCTATCGTGCCGCAAGATACCGTGTTATTTAA
>CAZOBT010000177.1:0-5090 GCA_964578025.1 uncultured Rhodocyclaceae bacterium
AAACCCTACCCTGTCCTCCCCCAAGTTCACGCCAAGCACCCCAATTTTTGAAAAACAAGGACAATAAAAATGACATTAAAATTATGGAAGCGTTTTGTCGTAAAGAAAGATGAACGCGCTGTGTTATGGCAAGAAGGCGATTTTGTGCGCGTATTAGCCCCCGGTGTGCATCGTTTGTTTGATCCGTTTGACCGCTATGTGTGTACACACTATCTGGTTACGAGCGGGCGGTTGAACGATAACCGCCTTTGCGATTACCTCTTCGCCAGTGCGACGGATGTCCTCGCGGCGCATTTTGTGGCGATGGAATTGGGGGAAAAAGAGGTTGGCTTGCGTTATGAAAATGAAGTTTTGGTCGAAGTCTTGCCGCCTGCCTCCCGCCGTTTGTATTGGCAAGCCGGGCCTGCGCAACGTTTAGAAAAAATCGACATCAGCCAGAGCAATGACCTTGCCCCCGAGCTGGCAGATCGCTTGTTCCGCGCCAGTTTATCGGGGCAATTACGCGGTGATGGCATTAAAGGCGTGGCCTTGGACGTGGTGGAAGAGGGCTATGTCGGGCTGCTGAAAAAGAATGGGAAAGTTGAAGCGGTATTGTCGCCCGGCATGACGGGCTGCTGGAAATTTGGCACGGTGGTCGAAGTCACCAAGGTCGATACGCGCTTACAAGCCTTAGAAATCAGTGGGCAAGAAATTTTGAGCCGCGATAAGGTCAGTCTGCGTTTGAATCTTGGTGTCACATGGAAATACAGCGACCCGTATTTGGCCTATAGCCTGAATAAGCAGCCTGCTGATTACTTATACCGCGAATTGCAATTTGGTCTACGCGCTGCCGTTGGCACACGCACCTTAGATGAATTGCTAGAAAACAAGCAGATCATTGACCAGATTGTGCATCAACACATTCAAAGCAAACTGCCTGGCAGTGGCTTAGAGGTGTTGAGTGTCGGGGTGAAAGACATCATTCTGCCCGGTGAAATGAAGACGATTTTGGCGCAAGTGGTAGAGGCCGAAAAAGCCGCCCAAGCCAACGTCATCCGCCGCCGTGAAGAAACCGCCGCCACCCGCTCGTTGTTAAACACTGCCAAAGTCATGGAAGACAACCCCACTGCCTTACGTTTGAAAGAGTTAGAAACCTTAGAACGTATCGCCGAGCGTATCGACAAAATTTCGGTCTTTGGTGGTTTAGATCAAGTGCTAAATGGGCTGGTGAAGATTGGGAATGGTAAGTAGGGGCAAGTAGGCTAATCAGTCGCCAAACACCAAGGATGACGGGGGAAATCATGAAAAGCGGTAAGCAAAAACGGGCAGAGTTAAAAGCGGCTCGCAGCAAAAAAGCAGAGAAGGCGCGGGTCATGCAGGCCACCTCTCCCACCGTGCCCCGCCCCAATGATTTCTTGCCGCTAGGCGGTTTATTTGCCCCGTATGCCGGGCAATCCTACTGCGTGCCTAGCTTTATCCAACAAGGCGGCTATGCCCCTATCGTGTTTCGGTGCAAAGATTGCGGGGTCGAATCAGTATGGACAGCCAAGCAGCAAAAATGGTGGTACGAAGCCGCCCACGGCAACATCTGGTCAACCGCTGTGCGCTGCGCCCCTTGCCGCGCTAAAGAACGCGACCGCCGCGCTGCCGCACGGCAAACGATGTTGGCTGGGATGGCACAGAAAAATAAGACCAAATTAAAAAGCAGCCAGTAAGGCATTTAAGTTATGCCTTGCTGGCGTATAGACCAAACTTCACCCTGTGCTGCTATGCCTCTGGCAAAGATTCCAATTCGTCTTGCACCTCCAGCCAGCGTTCTTCGGCGGCGGTGATTTCGGCTTCGAGTTGGGCTTGGCGTTTCAGGCGGGGTTCGAGGCTTTGTTTGTCGGCACCGTTGGCGTAATTGCTGGGGTCGGCAAGGTAGTCGTCTAACTCGGCTTTTTCAGTTTGCCATTTGGCTAACTGAGTTTCGAGCTGTTGGATTTCCTTTTGCAAGGGACGGCGGCGGGCGAGCAGGGCTTGGCGGGCGGCGGCGATGTCGGCGCGTTGTTGTTTGCGCTCTTCCTTTTTCGCGGCAGTGCTGGCATCAGGAGCTTTTTCCGCGCTACGTTGCTCGGCTAACCATGCCGCATATTCATCCAAATCTCCGGCAAAGGGCTGCACTTGCCCCTCCGCGACCAGCCACAATTCATCCGTAGTGGTGCGTAGCAAATGCCGATCATGCGAAATCACCACCACGCCGCCCTCAAAATCTTGCAGGGCAAACGCTAATGCCTCGCGCATTTCCAGATCAAGATGGTTGGTTGGTTCGTCCAATAACAACAAATTCGGACGTTTGCGGATCAACAAGGCCAAGGCCAGCCGCGATTTTTCGCCGCCAGAAAATGGCCCAACTAAGCGTGTCGCCATTTCGCCATTGAAATTAAAACCGCCAAGGTAGTCGCGTAATTCTTGCTCTGGCGTATCTGGCTCTAAATGCTGCATATGCCATAACGGGGTTTCGTCGGGGCGCAGTTGTTCGAGTTGATGCTGGGCAAAATAGCCAATATGGATCGCCTTGGCTTCGGTGCGTTCGCCGTGCAATAAGGGCAACACCCCGGCGAGGGCTTTAATCAGGGTTGACTTCCCCGCCCCATTTCTCCCGAGCAAACCCAAGCGCAAACCGGGACGGAGGGTAAATTCCATGCCGCGCAATAAGGGTTTATCGGCCTGATAACCCGCCGCGCCATGCCGCAGCACGAGTAGCGGATCAGGCAAAGCGACGGGATCGCGGAAGGCGAAATGGAAGGGCGAATCGACATGCGCTGACGCGACAATTTCCATGCGCTCTAAGGCTTTCACCCGGCTTTGCGCTTGTTTGGCTTTGGTGGCTTTGGCTTTGAAACGATCGACAAAGCGTTGCAAACGGGCGATTTCACGTTGTTGTGCTTCGTAATTGGCTTGTTGCGCGGAAAGCTTGGCGGCGCGGGCGCGTTCGTAATCGGAATAGCCGCCACTGGTCAGGGTTAGGCGTTGTTGTTCAATGGCTAAGGTATGCCCCACCACCGCATCCAAAAAGTCGCGGTCGTGCGAAATGAGGAGCAAGGTGGCAGAGGTCGACTTCAACCACGTTTCTAACCACAACACCGCATCTAAATCGAGGTGGTTTGTCGGTTCATCGAGCAAGAGTAAATCGGCACGGCACGACAAGGCTCGCGCCAAATTCAAACGCACGCGCCAGCCGCCAGAAAAATCGGCAACGGGGCGTTTGAAATCGGCATCGCTAAAGCCAAGGCCATGCAAGACCTCGGCCGCCCGCGCCGGGGCGCGATAGCCGTCGATTTCACCAAAACGGGCATGGAGATGGGCAATGGCGTGACCGTCTCCGGCAAGCTCTGCTGCCAGCAGTTCACGTTCGACCCGGCGTAATTCCACATCGCCGTCTAAAACAAATTCAAGCGCGGGTGTGGGCAAGGCCGGGGTGTCTTGCGCGACACGGGCAAGTTGCCATTGCGGCGGAAGGGCTAAATCTCCGGCTTCGGGGTGTAATTCCCCAGCAAGGAGGGCGAAAAGGCTGGATTTACCGCTCCCATTCGCCCCAACCAAACCCACACGCCATCCGGCATGGAGTTGGACAGAAGCATCAATAATTAAGGGGCGGCCAGCGCGGGCAAGGGTAAGTTGGCGTAGGGCAATCATGGCGGCGGATTATAGCGGGGTGAGCAGAAGTTCTCTGCATAGATATAATGACCAGTTCGCCTTAAACACCCTATGTAATCATGCCAAAAGAAAAAATAAACTATGAAAAACCTTGGTTAAGTTATAGCGATCAACTAGAAAAACTCAAGTCTCGCGGGATGGCTATTACAGACCAAACACTTGCCTTAGAGTATTTGGAACGAATTGGTTATTACCGTTTAAGTGGTTATTGGTTCGCTTTTAGGCAACGTAGTGGCATCTGTTCCCCACTAAGTACAAAAGAGCAGCACCCAACAGTTAAGACAGGCACATTGGTGCTAGACAGTTTTAAAGATGGCACAACATTTAAGGATGTCATTGATTTATATATCTTTGATAAAAAGCTGCGCTTGCTGCTCATGGATGCACTTGAACGGATAGAAATCGCGCTGCGGGTTGATGTTGTGCATCAACTTGGTGAAAGTGATCCTTTCGCCCATCTTGATGCACAACGTTTTCATACAAGTTTTAGTAAAAAGATTGACCCTAAAACAGGTCTGACGGCTCATCACACATGGATAAATAAACATGCCCAGTTGGTGCTTCGGGACAAACAAGATTTTGTGCACCACTACAAGGAAAAATATGGCCTACCCTTACCAATCTGGGTAGCCTCTGGCATATGGGATTTTGGTACCTTATCCACTTTATTTGGAGGGATGCTAGAGGTAGACCAAGACAAAGCCGCGCAAAAATATGGTGTTCAAAATGGGCGTATTTTTGCCAGTTGGTTACGCAGTTTGAACCATCTACGTAATATTTGCGCTCACCATGCCCGACTATGGAACCGAAATATTACTGAACAACCCAAATTGCCTGATGCGAGTGAAGTGCCTTGGGTTAAGCTTTTTATCGAAGATAAACACGCACGAGCACGTTGTTTTCTTTTGATTTGTATTACATGCCATTTTCTGCAACGAATTAACCCTAACTCGTCTTGGGCAAAGCGAATGCAAGAACATCTTTTGGCATTTCCTGACTTACAACATGTGGAGCTAAATTTGTATGGTCTTGGAATGCCGAAAAATTGGGAATGGTGTTTCCCTTGGAAATAAAAAAGCCAATAAAAAAACCCCTCAGCAGCTTTTCTGTAAGAACAGAATCACCGAGAGGGGCCGTGTTGGGTCGAATTGTAAGGTTGAACCAAAGGCACGTCAATTTATCCACAACTCACAGCCCCACCTGTATTCCTAATTCCACCACGCGGTTAGAGGGAATGTTGACATAAGCGGTGGCAGAACCGACGTTGGCGTAGGGCAATCATGGCGGCGGATTATAGCGGGGATTGCTAACTTTCCCCGCGCCTTACCCGCCGCCAACATTTCGTGGTTGTACAGGCCGCCTTAATCCTCTTCCTCTTTCTGCCGGGGGATAAAGGGGCGTTTGCCGACTTT
>CAZOBT010000178.1:0-5037 GCA_964578025.1 uncultured Rhodocyclaceae bacterium
GCTAATCCATTACACCCCAAGCACCAGCACTGTTTCCGCTGTCCCCATTTTGTTTATTCCACCTTGGATCAATAAGTTCTACATTCTTGACCTTGGCGCGAAGAAAAGCATGATTAAGTATCTGGTCGATCATGGTTTTTCGGTGTTCTTGGTCAGTTGGAAAAACCCCGATGCGGAGATGGCAGATTTGAGCTTTGATGATTATCTGCTGTCTGGGGTGCATGAAGCGGTGACGGTGGTGCGTGAGTATTGCGCCGTACCGCAAATTCATTTGGTCGGTTATTGCATTGGTGGCACGTTAAGCACCACCTATATGGCATGGGCAAACCGTCGTTTTACCGCCGATGCAATGCCTGTCAAAGATTTGACCTTATTTACGACGCTTACCGATTTCTCGCAGCCCGGCGAAATCGAAGTCTTTATTGACGAAAGCAGCGTCACCGCCCTTGAGCAAATGATGGCAAAACGTGGTTATTTGGATGGGCAAGAAATGACCGCCTCGTTCCGTATGCTGCGTTCTAATTCGCTGATTTGGTATTACTGGGTACAAAGCTATTTGTATGGCGACCCCTTACCGCCGTTTGACGTTTTATTCTGGAATTCGGATTCGACACGAATGCCAAGCAAGATGCACTCGTTCTATTTGCGCGAGATGTATCTGCATAACAACTTGATGAAGCGAGATAAATTGGTGATTGCCGATGAACCAATCGACCTCAACCGCATTTATCAACCGATTTACGCCGTCACTGCCGAAGATGACCACATCGCGCCGTGGAAAGCCTGTTACCGCATTCACAAATATGTCGATGTAAATACACCGATCCGCTTTGTTCGTTCTAGCTCAGGGCATATTTTGGGCATTATCAACCCGCCAGTGCAGCCACCGAAACGGCATTACCATGTGGGCAATCCAGAGCGTAACCAACACTGGGAACATTGGTTAAGCCATGCCGAAGCACGCGAAGGTTCATGGTGGGAAGATTGGGTCGTGTGGTTAAACGAACATGGGGGCGAGCAAATTAGCCCACCGGAAAATGCCAACTACCCGGCTCTTATCGCCGCGCCCGGTAGTTATGTGTTAGAGAAGTAGTCCCCCAACCCCAAGAACACCAAGCAACATCACAAGGAAAAACGGGATAAATGTCGACAAAATTACTCGGGTTTTTTATAATAGCCCCAGTCTTTACAAGGAATTTATCCCGTTATGTTGCGCCAACTTCGAGAGGACATCCGTACTATCCGTGATCGTGACCCCGCCGCGCGTTCTGCGTGGGAGGTGTTTACCTGTTATCCGGGCGTACATGCGGTGTTATTCCATCGTTTGGCACATGCCTTGTGGCAACGGCGTTTGTTTTGGCTAGGAAGATGGATTAGCCAAGTTAGCCGCTGGCTGACGGGCATTGAAATTCACCCCGGCGCAGTGATTGGACGACGGGTATTTATCGACCACGGTATGGGGGTGGTCATTGGTGAAACAGCCGAAGTTGGCGATGACTGCACCATTTACCAAGGTGTTACCCTTGGCGGTACATCTTTATACCGGGGAACAAAACGCCATCCGACCTTGGGCAAAGGCGTTATTGTCGGAGCAGGGGCGCAAGTCTTAGGCGGGTTTAATGTGGGCGATGGCGCGAAAGTTGGCTCGAACGCCGTCGTGGTCAAGCCTGTTCCTGCTGGAGCGACGGCGGTTGGTAATCCTGCCCGCATCCTTACTAATGTCGCCAGCGAAACCGAAGCCCGCCGCCAAGCCCAAGCCGAAAAAATGGGTTTCTCGGCCTATGGCCTTGCTGATGGTGACGACCCCTTAGCCAAAGCGATTCATGCTTTGCTCGACCATGCCGCAGAAACCGATCAACGCCTTGCCCTAATGCGGCAACAACTCCTCGCTGCGGGGATTGCCTGCCCTGAAATCAATGATCCGAACAGCCCTAGCTTTGATCCGAAATACCTGAGCAAATTAGTTGACTAAATTGCTCTACAATTAGAAAATCCACAGCCGCTAAGTAGTTGACTGTTTTTGTAAGTTATTTCACCGGAGACGCAAGATGCGCTTAACCACAAAAGGACGTTTTGCCGTTACGGCAATGGTCGACCTTGCCTTGCGTGAGGGTCAGGGGCCTGTTGCACTGGCTGGCATTAGCGAACGTCAAGGCATTTCCCTATCTTATTTAGAGCAACTTTTTGGTCGCTTACGCCGCTATGGTTTAGTCGAAAGTGTGCGCGGCCCTGGTGGTGGTTATTGTGTGGCAAAACCCTTGGCGGAGATTTCAATTGCCGATGTCATCCATGCGGTAGACGAGCCTTTAGATGCCACTCAATGCGGTGGGCGCGAAAATTGCCATGAAGAGCATCGTTGCATGACCCATGATTTATGGGCAACGTTGAATCGCAAAATGTACGAATACCTAGCCTCGGTCTCCTTGGCAGATTTAGTCACGGCGCAACAAAACAAAAATGCTGGAAAAACCGTGATTCTAGAACAACGCCTTGGCCCCAGCCCTAATCCCAATCCGCGCCCCCGACCTGCCAATCCTGCCAATGAACGCGATACGGCTTCTGCCTAAATTTGCCTTTGCTTAAGCTTGCCGAATCATGTTTGCCCCCGTTTATTTCGACCATAACGCCACAACACCGGTTGCCCCTGAGGTACTGGCTGCCATGTTGCCGTGGTTTAACACTCAGTATGGCAATCCTTCCAGTCGTCATGACTATGGACGCGCCGCCCGTGCGGCGGTGGAGCAAGCACGGCAACAAGTAGCAGCGGCAGTTGGAGCGCATCCAACGGAAGTGATTTTTGTCAGTGGGGGCAGTGAGGCCAATAATTTATTCCTCAAAGGGGCTGCCGCGACTTGCCGCCCCGGTTTAGTCGCCGTTGGGGCAACCGAGCATCCTTGCGTGTTGCAACCGGCGCAGCAATTACATCGCCAAGGCTGGCAACTGGCGCAGTTTGCGGTGAATGCGCATGGGGAGTTAAACCCAGACAGCGTGGCAGAGATTGCGCAGCAACGCCCGCGTTTAGCGTCGGTGATGCTGGCGAATAATGAAACTGGGGTGATCCAAGACCTGAGCACCTTGGCGCAAAGCTTAAAACCAGCAGGGACATGGCTACACACCGATGCCGTACAAGCCTTGGGCAAAATCCCCTTAAATTTCCGTGAGCTAAATCGGGCGGGCGTGCATGGTATGAGTATTTCCGCGCACAAAGCCTATGGTCCCAAAGGCATTGCCGCCTTGATTTTGGATAAACGGGTAGAAGTACAGCCTTTGGTTGCGGGCGGCGGGCATGAGCGTGGGTTGCGTTCTGGCACAGAAAACGTCCCGGCGATTGTCGGTTTTGGCCTCGCGGCTGAACGTGCCGCCGCACTAGCCCAAACCTTACCGCAGCACTTAGGCATATTAAGAAACCAACTGGAACATGGCTTACACGCATTAGGCGCACAGATTTTTGGGGCGCAGGCCAAATCAAGATTATGTAACACCACCTATTTTGCCTTTCCGCATCTGGATGGTGAAACCTTGGTCGGCAAATTAGACCGTGCCGGGTTTGCGGTGGCTAGTGGGGCAGCCTGTTCAAGTGCCAATCCTGAATCCTCCCATGTCTTACACGCGATGGGCGTAAGCAGCACTTGGGCGCAAGGCGCGGTGCGCGTTAGCCTTGGCATGAGCAATACCGCGACTGAGGTAGAAAATTTCTTGCAAGTTTTGCAGCAAACCGTAAAGCAGTTGCAACATTTGACCGCTGTTGCGGTCTGACTTGCCAGTAACGAGCAAAGACCGATTGACCAGATTAACCAACGAAAACAAGCGTATTTTGGAGTTAAGCGTAATGAAGTTGCCTATTTATTTGGATTACTCAGCGACCACCCCCGTTGATCCGCGTGTGGCAGAAAAAATGATCCCTTATTTATGTGAGCATTTTGGTAATCCTGCCTCACGTTCGCATAGCTTTGGCTGGGATGCCGAAGCGGCGGTGGAAGCGGCGCGTGAGCAAGTTGCGGCCTTGGTTAATGCCGATGCCAAAGAAATCGTATGGACATCCGGGGCAACCGAATCGAATAACCTCGCCATTAAAGGCGCGGCAAATTTCTATTCCGGCAAGGGCAAACACCTCATTACCGTGAAAACCGAGCACAAAGCCGTGTTAGATACGATGCGCGAATTAGAGCGTCAGGGCTTTGAAGTGACGTATTTGGATGTGCAAGAAAACGGCCTGATCGACCTCGCCGCCTTCCAAGCCGCGCTGCGCCCCGATACGATTGTGGTCTCGGTGATGTTTGTGAATAACGAAATCGGGGTGATTCAACCGATTGCACAAATTGGCGAAATTTGTCGCAGCAAAGGCATTATTTTCCATGTTGATGCGGCGCAAGCGACAGGCAAAGTGGACATTGATCTGCAAAGCTTGAAGGTGGATTTGATGAGCTTTTCTGCACACAAAACCTATGGCCCGAAAGGCATTGGTGCCTTGTATGTGCGGCGCAAACCCCGCGTGCGTTTAGAAGCGCAAATGCACGGCGGTGGGCATGAGCGCGGTTTCCGTTCTGGCACGCTGCCCACGCATCAAATCGTGGGGATGGGTGAAGCATTCCGCTTGGCACGCGAAGAGATGGCGAGTGAAAACGCCCGGATTCGCGCCCTGCGTGATCGTTTGTTAAATGGCTTGTCTGACATGGAAGCCGTGTTTATCAATGGCGATGTGGAACAACGTATTGCCCATAACTTAAACATCAGCTTTGCCTATGTCGAAGGCGAATCGTTGCTGATGGCAATTAAAGACATTGCGGTGTCGTCTGGGTCAGCCTGTACGTCCGCTTCCTTAGAACCTTCCTATGTGTTGCGTGCCTTAGGGCGCGAAGATGAATTGGCGCACAGTTCGATTCGTTTCTCCATTGGGCGGTTTACCACCGAGGAAGAAGTGGATTACACCGTGGCCTTGTTGAAAAACAAAATCGGCAAATTGCGCGAACTTTCGCCCTTATGGGAAATGGTGCAAGACGGGATTGATCTTTCGACCGTGCAATGGGTTGCCCACTA
>CAZOBT010000179.1:0-5031 GCA_964578025.1 uncultured Rhodocyclaceae bacterium
AGAGCAACGAAAGAGGCGAATCGCGCGGCGAGTTTGTCGTAGCGGGTGGCGATGCTCCTGAATCATACGCCTTATCCGCACAGAGAGCCCCTAGTTGTAGCCCTTGGATCAGTGGCAACGCTTGCGGACTGTCACCTGCTTCGCCCAAGGGCTTGGTTGCCGTTTTTTTTGGAGCCCCTGCCGCGTGTTGATGGGCTCGCACGATGGTACTGTCGATAAAGACTTCTTCAAAATCGGCATCGCGTGCCAACTCAGCGAACATCCTGTCCCATACGCCTTGCCGCGAGCACCGGGCAAAGCGTTGATACACGCTATTCCACAATCCGAATTCACTGGGCAGATCACGCCAAGGGCTGCCGGTACGAGCTATCCACAGGACGGCTTCGACAAACAAACGGTTGTCCTTCCCTGTTCTGCTAGGTTCACCTTTCTTAGCCAGCGTTCGGGTAGCGGGCTATCCACTAAGTGAAACTGGTGAAATTTGAAGCGAGTGAAATATTCATATGACAAAGTATAGCTAATTTGGTCATGTACCGCCCCAAATAATCCCGCCGCGAGAATCGCTAACCCAATGAATTTGCAATACGTCCACAAGAACGCCATTTGCATTGCCTCTGTACCATAGAAAAACCCCGCGCTGTCGTGGGCGCGGGGCGTGTGGTGTAATGGGATAACAATGTTATGTGGCAGGGGTTTCTAACCAAGCCTCGGCTTCCGCTAACTCTTGGAAAACTTCAATATCGGCACGGGTAAAGACTTGTGAAACCCATGCACTCCAAGTAATCCATTGGCTATCGGTAATCACCGCAATGCGGCGGAAGTCGTTGGCGTGGGCACGGGAGAAGCAGATTTCTTCCCAAGCCATATCCAAGGTGAAATCTGCCATTTGCCGTAGGTCAAAACACAGATCAACCGCGCCTTCAAATTTGACTTTGTAATTAACCAGCTCTTCAAATTCGCGGTAATCGGCAAGGGTAAATTCGCCATACACCGTGACATTGACGCGGGAAGGTTGATGTTCGGTAACGATCATGATGTGCTCCTTTGTTGTTGATCTTGGTTTAGGTTTTGCGTAATGCGGACACAGTTGGCAGTGTATCGCCTTTCACGGCAACGGGTGAATACCGGGATTTACTGCCCTAGCCCTTTGCGTGCCATGTTTTCTAGCCGCTGGATGCGCTCGCTGGTATCGGGGTGTGAGGATAACCAGTCACTGTTGCTGTTATCGCCATGGCGATCATCATTGTCAGTGTTTTTCCCCGTTTTTTTACTATGTTCTTTTTCTAACTGGCGCAACATAAAAGCCAAAGGCTCAACGCCAAGCTGGCTATGTAGCAGCAAACGCCCCGCAAATTGATCCGCTTCACGTTCAAAATTGCGCGAATAATTGGATTGCAAAACCATCGTACTTAAACTCGTTGCCACGCTAGAAAAATCGCCAAAATATGCCCCAACCGCCAGAGAAACGACGGTGCCTTGGATTAACTGGCGCAAGCCATGATGCAATTTAACGTGGCCTAATTCATGCGCGACCACGGCTAAAACATCTTGGTCATTTCGGGCAATTGCCACCAGTTCATCAAAAATCACAATATCGCCATTGGGCAAGGCGAAGGCATTTGAGCCAACTTTTGGCGCGCTACGGAAAAATATGCGATAAGCAGGCAAACTTGGGTTTTGCTGTGCAAAGTGTTGAATCGTACTGAGGATGGCGGTTTGCCGTTCGGCACTGAGCCTGCTTGGATGCAACATGGTTTTGTCCAAGCTTTGTAATGAACCTTCCGACAAGGTGCGATTAACACTGGCAGGCAAGCGCGGTGCGATAATTTTTGCCGCCGCAGGCAAGATGATGTAGTAACACGCGGCAATAAATAAGAGGACTCCGGCAAAGGCCAACAAGGTTGCGCCCCAACTAGCTTGCAAGCGCACAATCCAACTTTCTTGGCGTTGTGTCACGTGCAACAGCTCACGCAGCCCCGCCAAATCTGCCACCTCACACAACGCGCCATTGCTAAAACGCAAGGTGCGCGGGGCGCGTCCCATTGGTTCTGAAACTTGGACTTTTTTGAAGGGGACAACCAGCAAGGCTAGTCCAGCTTGATCTTGCACCTCCAACATTGCCCCGGCTGGCTCATGATGTAAGTAGAGCCGTACTGGCTGCGGGCGGGCGGATTGCCCATCAAAAAAATTGGCAGATAACATGGGATGAGACGCAGTTATTACAAAATCATAAAGCGACATCAAAATCAAACATATCGGCTGCTTCGTCACCTAATGCGCCAATCGCTTGCGTTTCTTGAGCAACGATACCCTCCAACGAGCCGCGCACTAATAATTTGGTACGTTCTGCTCGATATGTTGCGACAGCAACTTTTGCCCAAGGCCAATACAAGCCCAAGGTGACAAAGGTAAGCAACCAGTTTTTAACTACCAATTTTAAGTAGCCTTTTGTGTCTAAACGGCTAATAAAACGATGCTTGGCAACGCGGGTATTATTCCAAATCAAGTTAAATAAATTAACCTGTACCCAGCCATATAAAACCACCCATAAGAAGGCAAGGAGGACAAAGAACAATGGCAAAATTCCAAGCAAAGCTAAGGCGGCTTTACCCTTGGCAAAAAAACTAACGATGATTCCCATGACGACAGATAAACCAAGGAAAGCCAAGCCGGGTTTCATAAAAACGCTATAAATTTCTTTATTAGAAAAGTCTGTGTGAAATTTTGCAGTGCCGTAGGCGGTGTTATTTAACACAAATAGACGTTGTTGGCGATAAAAGGCGGGGAATAATAAACCGAAGGAAATTGAGCTTAAAAAGCCATATCCAAGAAACACCTTGGCGGCTGCTTTAACTTCACCAGAGAAATGAAAGCGTAAATTACAGAAGCTACTGTTGGCGGCACGGAAATGGAAAGCACGCACTAACATCCATGGAATCACTGGCAGAATCAGGAGCTGCAAAATCGGTAAAATACTACTGGCTGCCGAAATTACCATAAAAGCCACAAACGCAATTGCACGGCCTTTTAAAATCGCTTTTGGTGTGCCGTGATAATCAAATCCTTTGCCATCTAATAATAAATTCCGATGAAAATATTGCTCACGTCGGACTTTTGCCCAAGCAGAATAAATGCCTAAGGTAACGATGCTTAATAAGAGGTTAACAATCCAAATACGGAAATACTCGCCACCATTACCCACAAATTCAAATTGATATTCAGAGCGACGGGAGCGGTTATCTACTTTGCCACTACCGCTATTGGGTGGTGGCGGTGGTGGGGAAATTGGCTCATATAAGGTTGGGGGTGGCGCAATGCTTAAATCCGTGGTTGGCCAGATTTTTTCGTCATAGTGATGGCGCGATTGCGGATCAAATAATACTTGGTAGGCGTTGCGCAAATCATCCATATATTCTGGCGGCGGGGCAGAACCTTGGGTAATTTGGGTGCGTAACAAACGAAGGCGTTCTCGGTAAGCCGCCGTAATTTCTTCACTCGTGGCATTACGGGACAGACCTAAACGTTCATAGTGATTTAAATGCGCTAACGGTGAATTTTTCATAGGAATGAACGCAGACTAAAAAATGGGCAGAAAAAAAGCGTCGGTCATTATCCCCGACGCTTTTTTAATTCGGCAATAAAAAACTTTTGCCAGAAGTGTTTGTTTTAACCTTTTAGGCCAGCCGGAGCCATGATCCGGCGATAAAACTCATGGAAATGTTGCATCCCATCTTCCATTGGGCTTTGGTAAGGGCCAACTTCATTACGTCCTTGTGCCAATAAGGCACGACGACCACGATCCATACGTTCGCCAATGTCATCGTCTTCAATCGCCGTTTCCATATAAGCCGCTTGTTCAGCTTCTATGAATTCACGTTCAAAATCGACGATTTCTTCGGGATAGTAAAACTCAACCACGTTGAGCGTTTTGTCTACGGCTTGCGGAATCAAGGTAGAAACTACCAGTACATGTGGATACCACTCTACCATGATATTGGGGTAGTAAGTCAGCCATACCGCGCCTTGGGGCGGCGTTGTACCTAATGAGGCATAGTAATCACGCACGACTTTTTGCCAGCGGTCATAGGCCGATGAGCCAGACTTCATCAAGCTGGTAATGCCAACTTTTTGTACGGAATACCACTCGCCAAATTGCCACGTTAAATCATCACAGGTGACGAAGTTGCCCAAACCGGGGTGATAGGGCACAACGTGGTAATCCTCCAAATAGACTTCAATGAAGGTTTTCCAGTTGTAATTGCATTCGTGCAATTCAACCTTATCGAGCTTGTAATTGCTGAAATCAAACTGGTCTGCTACCTGCATTCCCGCCAAATCGGCATTGGCAGAACGGGGGCCACGGAAGAGCAAGCCCCGCCAGTTTTCTAATTTTTGCTTGTTGAGGTTGAGGCAAGGATTTTGTGGAAAATGTGGTGCGCCAATGAGTTCGCCTTGGGTGTCATATGTCCAACGGTGAATGGGACAAACGATGTTGCCTTGTACCGTACCGCTACCTTGCAACATGATGGCTTGGCGATGGCGGCAGACGTTGGACATTTCCCACATCCCCTCTTGCCCGCCATTCAAAAGCATCCGCCCGTGGTCTAACCATTCCATGGAACGGTAATTGCCAGCCTCCGGCACCATAAGTTGATGGCCTGCGTAACCAGAACCGGCATCGAAGATGAGTTTCTTCTCCATTGCAAAGACATTCTCATCAAAATACCAATCCACCGGCAGTTGGGAAACTGCGGGGGCCAACCGGGACGAAGTCACGATGTCGGACATACCACACCTCCAACGAAGGAAAAAGAGGGTTAACGCAGGGGAAGGGGGGCGATTGTACCCCGGTTAGCCATGTCAAGGCAAAGTAAGTAATTTGTTATAACTGGATTGAAATTTGCTTTTGGCAGTCCAAGAACATTCCCCTAAAAGCGCGACATGAAAATTACCCTAAACCTGAGCCCCTGCGAATACGAAACCTTGTTCCAACTGTCGATCAATCATCCTTGGCGGGATGCGCGGTTGCGG
>CAZOBT010000180.1:0-432 GCA_964578025.1 uncultured Rhodocyclaceae bacterium
CAGTTTTCCGTAACGTCCTTAGTGTCTGCGGTGAGCGGTTAATCCCCACTGTCGTGGGGAACAGCTGAAACCAAGTCCTCTGTATCAAACATTTTCCGGTTAATCCCCACTGTCGTGGGGAACAGTAATGCTGATTATGGCGAATGCTGGCAGAAGCCGGTTAATCCCCACAGTCGTGGGGAACAGACCCGATAGTCCAGCCCAAGCCGCAGCGCCGCCGGTTAATCCCCACAGTCGTGGGGAACAGGGTCATTATTTTGCACCTCGTAAGGTTGTAGGCGGTTAATCCCCACAGTCGTGGGGAACAGCAGTGACCGACCCCGCAGAAATCAAGAGCATTCGGTTAATCCCCACAGTCGTGGGGAACAGCAGAATCGCAGTTAGCGTCGCATCAGCGGTTTCGGTTAATCCCCACAGTCGTGGGGAACAGAT
>CAZOBT010000180.1:442-4993 GCA_964578025.1 uncultured Rhodocyclaceae bacterium
AAGTTAAGGATGATCTAAAATGAAAACGTGCGGTTAATCCCCACAGTCGTGGGGAACAGCCGTCAAAAAAACTGCTTATCCTAATTTCTGCACGGTTAATCCCCACAGTCGTGGGGAACAGCGCCGTACCGCTACCAGCGGGGCCTGAGTAGGCGGTTAATCCCCACAGTCGTGGGGAACAGGTTCGTGAGAATGCCGCGGGTCAGCGTGAAGGCGGTTAATCCCCACAGTCGTGGGGAACAGGGGTCACCGATCAGTTGCAATACACGGTTGCGCGGTTAATCCCCACAGTCGTGGGGAACAGCCCGCCATGCGTCGCCAATTGCTTACAGCAAGCGGTTAATCCCCACAGTCGTGGGGAACAGCCATCCTTGTGATGAACATCTCTCGCATCCGGCGGTTAATCCCCACAGTCGTGGGGAACAGACACGGGCCGGAAGGCATGGGCACGCGGTTGCCGGTTAATCCCCACAGTCGTGGGGAACAGCTAAAGACGAAAACGGGCAACCATCGCCAAAGCGGTTAATCCCCACAGTCGTGGGGAACAGTACGGGAGAATAAACTTTAATGAAGTGCCATGCGGTTAATCCCCACAGTCGTGGGGAACAGACGTAATGCTTTTGCGACAGAGTTGGCAATATCGGTTAATCCCCACAGTCGTGGGGAACAGGGGTAAATTTCACCGTTCTGGAACTCCACCATCGGTTAATCCCCACAGTCGTGGGGAACAGGGGCCAGTGCCGGGGCCTGCAAATCATTGATGCGGTTAATCCCCACAGTCGTGGGGAACAGCTTTCCGCAGTGGTTACTTGGCAAGACCGTCGCGGTTAATCCCCACAGTCGTGGGGAACAGGAAGCCCTTAATGGCATTAGATCAGTTGGTTTCGGTTAATCCCCACAGTCGTGGGGAACAGAGCAGTAAATGCCTGAAGCACCACGCCCCCTGCGGTTAATCCCCACAGTCGTGGGGAACAGCGCGGCGGAAAGTCCGGGGCGTTTTCCAGTAGCGGTTAATCCCCACAGTCGTGGGGAACAGAACCCTGTGATAAAGCGGCCAATCCCAACGGACGGTTAATCCCCACAGTCGTGGGGAACAGACTTCTTTTATCTTTATGAATTTACAGAGAAAAAAGAATGGTCGTGATTCTACCGAATAAATCCAATCCTTTTGGCATTTTAATTGTTAAAGATCATTGGTGTCAGCTTCTGGGTGGAAGCTGACGAGTTGGATGCCGTCGAATTCGCTGGGGAGACGGCGGTTTGCGCCTAGGGTTTTGAAGTCGAAGCCTGCTTCATTGTTGGTTTTCCACGCAATCACGGCATTACCGTCCTCAATGCCTTCTTCAACTTGTTCCCAAAGGTAATCTCTTACCTTGCGCGAATAGTTGCCAACATAAACTCCCGCCCGGATTTCTAATAACCAAATGGCAAGCCGTCCGCGCAGCCTAGGTGGGGCGTTTTCAACTACGATGACCAGCATCACCGATTCCTTTTGCGTTGGGGATAGCCGGCGTAACGGCCTCATTTGGCGCGTCAGGCCGGGTAATGTCTCCGGCGGCTAAGATGGTTTCAATGTCAGGAATAATCCTTTCTAACAAACGAGTTTGGCGGAACATATCACGACACGCCAAGCGTACCGCTCGTTCTGGGTTGGGGTTTTCGGTAGCCGCCACTTTGAAGGCCGCAGGGACAACCGTTTCAAATTTATAGATGTCTGCTATGTCATAGACAAAAGACAAAGGCTTACCTGTATGAATAAATCCGACTGCTGGGGCATAGCCTGCGGCAAGAATAGCGGCTTCTGTTACCCCATATAGACAAGACGTTGCCGAGGATAAGCAGCGGTTGGGTAAATCTGACATATCCCACTTTTCTGGGTCGTAGTCACGCCCTTGCCATTTAATACCAAATTGATGCGCCAATTGCTGATAGGTTTTGCGGACTCGCACGCCCTCTATCCCACGTAACTGCTCAACACTCCGCCGTTCTGGCGGCTCTTCGTTAAAACGCAAGGCATACATTTTGCGCACAACTTTCAAACGCAAACTGTCATCAAGGGCGAGCTTTGCTTGATAAAGTAGGCGGTCAGCGCGTGCACCGCCCGGTTGCCCAGAAGAATACAAACGCACCCCCGCTTCACCAACCCACACCAGCAACGTCCCCACTTTGGCAGCCAGAGCCGCCGCCCGGTGCGAAACGCGTGTCCCCGGCTCTAGCATGATGCAAGCCACGCCACCTAAAGGGATATGCGTCAACACCGGGCGCACCCGAAAACCTTGTTGATCCACCACCACGAACGCGCCATCCACAACATCAATTTCGCCTTTCTCAATAAAAATTACTGAAAGGCGTTCTTTGATCGGGATAGGTTTGAGTGGTGGCAACATGGTTCAAGCTCCAAGCGAAAGTGCAATTATTGCTAATGATTAAATCATCCGTTTAACCAACATCAAACCACAACCAAAGGCGCGCGCTCGTCCTAAACCTTGCTGGAGCATTTGGGCAAATTTCTGTGGCTCTGTCACGGTGAGTTCTCCTTGTAAATCAACGGTTGAGAACTGGATAATCTTGGATTCCTTGGGTGCGGTATAGCGATAGGTTTTAGGGGTATACCCCTCGGCTTGCCATGCGCCATCCACTACCGCAAAACCATGCCGCTGGCCTTTTTGCGTGAGCCAATGCTTCATGGCTGATTGGATGAGTGCGTATTCATTCGGACGAGGGTCGGGCTTGCCCTCGGAATCCGTATGATTGGCTCGCCAGTCTCCCCATTTTGTCAGCCCCCGCGCTTGTAAAAGCTGCTTTTTATACTCCATCACGACATCATGTTTTTTATGGTGTTGCTTCAGACCAGCGGTTTTTCCGCCACGGTCATGTGTCACCACAGGATTGACCTTGATCTCAAATTGCAGAACATCACCCTCCATCAATGCGGGGGCGTATGGGCGAGTTTGAATCTCCCATAAGGCCGCTAATTGCGGATTAGGGCAAGGCGCACGCGGAGCAACCACATAAAACCAAGGCAGGCCATCTTTGTCCATACAGCGGAATAAAAAATCTTGTGGCGTACCGGCTTCGGCAGGGAAGAACTGCCATAGGTATTGATGCTCTTGGTAAAAACTTGACGCGCTGAGCGGCTTAAGCTGATACCAAGAATGAGCAATTTCCCGCTCTTTCCCGATTTTCGGACGAATTACGCTGAAGTACATGCCATCTCCTCGGTTGGGCGGGGTGAATCTTCGGGATTCAGCCATGCCATATATTCATGACGATCTGCAAATTGCCACGGTTTCCGCCGCACCATCCGATCTTTCCGCTGTAGGGTTAAATTTGGTCTAATACCGCTTTCTACGCCATCTGACCAATACAGAGCTTGTATCTTAGAGGGTGCATTTAATTGGTCTTGAGAATCTGGCCAACGCAGATCAAGTGCCTGCCTATAGGCTGAATGCTTCTGTTCAAGATCAGCGTAATACTGATTTAACGCTGTTAACACATCATCAGCGGTCATGACTTGGGGCAGTAAGGGCGCGCTGGGTGGGCAGGATTTACGTCCCAAATACAAGGTAAATGTTGGGGTACTTAATGCCTGCGCCAAGTCAGCTAACGCATAGGGTGCATTTGCCAAGGCTTGCACTGCCACGACGCAAGAAAAGTTCTGCCGATAATCTCGCGTTGACAGAATGGTACTCAAGGCTTGGCGGGGGAAATTTAGCTCATCATAACGGGTAGAATGCGGGGCTTTTTTGAGTAGGGATTGGCTAGCGACTTGCGCGGTATGGTAGTCGCGCAAAAGTTGCCCCTGATTTTGCAGACCAATTGCAAAACCATAGCCAGAAGCCAAGCGTGATAAGCTTTCTTCATCACTACGCCAAATTCCAAGTGCGGCTGCCAATAGCCCACTTAGAGCCGATTGGCTGGGGTAATTTGCACTAGGACGATATTCCCCGACCGCCACCTCCCCCCAAGCCGCCAATGGGGCGCGAAGCTGGAAGAGTAAAAATTCCATATCGTTTATCCTTGGATAAATTCAAGCAAGGCAGCGAAAGAACCTTCACCCGTCTCGGTGTTAAAGGCTTGCCGGGCATCGGCACAAACCCCCTAAACGCCATCAAGGTTTTCAGCGCGTTTTTTAAGTGCAGCAACCGCTTTTTCTAACATTGATTCGTCTAACTCAGGCTGAACGGGTTTTAAGAAGGCTTCTGCCAACGAGCGGGGTTGTTGCGCGCCCTTTTCTGCTAAGAGGTAACTGGCATAGGCACGAGAAGCATGACTGTTTTGCATCCCGGTCGGGGAAACTTTAGCAACCACTTCAAGGAAGGCCGCCAGAGCCTGATTGGCTAATTCCGTATTGCCGCCAAGGTTTTCAATCAGCAAGGCTTTATTGATGCAAATGTACAGATAAAACAAGCCCGCCCCATACGCCCGTTCCCCAATATGCGCCGCGCCACGATGGTTGGTTTCTAAATCATCAATCGCACTAAAGTAATCATCTTCTACCGCCGCTTGATGTACGGTAATCGCATGAGCCACTTGAATCGCGGCTTCCAT
>CAZOBT010000181.1:0-4987 GCA_964578025.1 uncultured Rhodocyclaceae bacterium
GCACAAGTAGGTAGTTAAAACTGCATCCCCTTTCCGTTTGGGAAGGGGATGTTCTGCGTTTCAATCTAAAAATATACTATTTGGTCTATTTCTTATAAAACCATACCAAATATGATTAAGAATGAATTTTTATATTTGGTCTTTATTTATTTTGATTTTACCTAATGAAACACTGCGTCTAGTAGACGCACCTATACCTAAAGCCGAATGCGTCTACTAGACGCAGTGCTGTCCTAAACGCCACTTAGCTCTTCTCAAATTTGCAACACACCAAACCTAGCCACTGCCGCAACCAGCAAGCTTTAATACGTTGGCCTTACCCTGTATTTGCCAAAGTGCGTCTAGTAGACGCACCTACACCTAAAGCCAAATGCGTCTACTAGACGCAAACGCAGCTACTCCCCGTTATAGGTGAAAATACCTTGTCGAATTTGTGTCGTAACCCACTCAAAAAATACCTGCGGGTCAACCCCTTCAACACAATCAAGAATCACCTTACGTCCCTTAACATTGGCATTACACAAGGTCTTACCTGAGACAGCAATTGCAAGCTCTGCTTGAAATGCCTTACCCGCATCTTCGCGTTGTTCGCGGGTCATTTGCCCTTTTACCCAGCGCACCGCCGCTGTTTCTGACATACCCCGGCTACCAATACGTTTCACCGCTTGTACCACTAGGCTTGGATTTGATCGTGCAGCTATCGCAAATGCTTCGGCAGTATTTGCCCCAAATAAATTTGGCTGGTTTTCCAGTATCTCTATCACCTCCTGAGGCAACTCAAGGAACTGCAAACACCGCCGGACTTGCCCCTCAGAAATACCAGAAATTCTGGCAATTTCGCGCTTTGAGCGCACGGGGGGAGAACCATCTGCGGTTGATAAACACAAGAGCCGATTAAAGCCTTTGCCCATTTCGTAGTCAGATAGATTCTTACGTGCGGTGTTATCGGTAACAGCTAACACAGCAGCACGCGCATCATCCACGTTACGCAAACTTACTGTGACAGACGTTCGGCCTAAAATCTTAAATGCCCGTAACCGCCGCTCGCCGCCGATTAGTTCATAACGACCATCTCCCTTACGACGCACAAGGATATGGTTCGACAAACCAAGCTCATCAATGGAAGCCGCTAATGCCTCTAACTCCCCCTCATCAAAGCTCAAACGCGGTTGAAATGGTGATGGGTCAATGAGCTCGATGGGCACCTCAAACACCTCTCCTGCTAATTGCTCCGGTGTGGTATTTGGGGGCAAAGTTTCTGTAGATGCTGTTGGGAATACAACTGGATCGCCTGGTTTGGGAAAACGTGCTCGTGTCCAAGTAGGCTGATTACTGTTTGTGGCTTGCCCCCCAAGAAGGCTATCAGGGCGAGGTGAAGCCCCTCCCGGTGGTAATGGCACACCTCTACTTTTCTTGCTCATTCACATCACCTTTTTGTTGCTTTTGTATAAAACGAATAATCTCTTTCCCTAGCTTACGGTATTCAAGGGATACCTTTTCTTGTGGTTTCACCAACGACAAGGGCAAGGAAATATCGTTATCCCCCTGATTACGGCACACCGCTTCACTGTCTGAAATCATGGTTTCAGCCACCATGTCACCATAGCCGTGGTGCAGGATTTCCAAAGCCTTGACCGAACGTGTCCGTGTTTTCTGATAACGCGTTGGCAATGCCAATACGGGGGGGGTTTTTTGGTAATGCGCATGTAACTGCTGTACCAAATGCGCCAAATAGCCCATGCCTTTTACCGACAGCTTATCTAAGCCAATTGGGGCAAGAATCAAGTCAGATGCAATCAATACGTTTCTAGTCAGCAATGAGGCGGAAGGTGGGCAGTCGAAAATAATGATGTCGTAGGGAGTCAGGTCAATATGTGCGTCAGGGTTATTTTTACCTCGTGTCAGCAACAGATGAACCAGCCAGTCACGATTAGGCGCACCTTGAAGCGCAAATTCCAAATCCTGCAACCAAAAATCCGCAGGAATTAAGTGGGGGCCTAAGGGGCCACAAGGCATTTTTACCACATCGGCAAAATCCGCATATGTCGCTTTTTCTTGGCCTTTGGTTTTCGGGTCAAAATAGGGGGGAATCGAAAACAAATGCCCAAAATGGAAATTGGTCATGTACTCAGAGGAAATCTCTTCCTCTTCTAAGTCGTCTGATGTCAACTCCGGGTCATATCCCATCAAAACGGTAGCATTTCCTTGCGGATCGGTATCAACCAACAATACCCGATACCCCATTGCCTGATATTGCACTGCCAACTCAACTGACGTGGTCGATTTGCCAACCCCACCTTTAGCGTTATATACCGCCATTACCATCGGTGAAATTTCTGGGGTAAGCCCTTTACTACGGCGAAAAGTCGCTAACTTAAAGATGTCAGAAACCCGATAAACCTTTCGGGTTAGTACCCCAGCAGGGACACGCTGAATCGTTAAGCCAATCATTACCTCTTGATTAGACACTTGTTGGTCACCAATCCCTAACAGCTTCCCAACTTGGGTTGTAGAAAACGGTAACTGTTTTATTACGGGCAACATATTCTTTTCGGCATCAATATCGCTAAACATAGCAACTCCATAAGGGATATAGAGGGACAAGGGGGGACATATGACCACCTAGGGGTATATGGGTGGACATAGGTGGTCATATAGGCATATGTGGGGTCATGGTAGCACCTGCATGGTGCTGGTACAACATAAGCAAAAAAACAATAGGCGTTTTATGTTAAATCAATAATTTTGATGCCTATTGATATTTTGTTGCTTTCTGGGTAATAATGACGAAACTTTCAAGGGATGTATGTGTTCATGTCAGAACACAAAAGTCGTCATTGTTAGACCTAATTCATTTCGTAGGAGTTTGTTTGAACGTATGCCGGTATTGGCATAGATTTACAAAAGATAAACCAGAGAACACCTAAAAACAAAAGGCCAGCACGGGAAATGCTGGCCTTCGGTTAACTAGGATTTGACTGACTCTAACTTGACTGACTCTAAAGTGACACTTGACTCTAAAGTGAATCTAAAGACTCAAAAAATCCAGACGGGTAGCACTGGCGGAAACCAGTAAAACCACAACAAAAAAACGCGTTGTGAAAGTCTACCTAGATCATTTTAAGAGTCAAGTCTGTAAGGGTTCTTTTTTACCTGAAAGATTGACACTATGCCCTCACTACATGCGCAGGGAGGTAATGCCATAGGTGCGCTAAATCAGCCCTGTGGTGTTAGCCATACACCTGTTACTAGGACAACATCTGCATCAAGCCAGCCATTAACGCGCTTTCTACCTGCCCAGCTAATTAAGGCCAGAGCCAAAGCGATGAATGCCAATTACTGCCAAGACCTAACACACCCGGCAAGAATGGCTCTATGGGGAATCTTAGCTTTTATCAATATCCGAGATACGAACCAGCCAATCTTCCCAACGCGGGAAGTATTACGCGGCGAAACCATGTTGGGCAGCTTACCAACGCTATATCGCGCCTTAGCCTTACTAGAACAACATGGCTATATCTACCGCGAACAAAGCCGTCGCCAAAGCAAAATAGACTATGGTCAATACTCAATTAGCAGGATTTGGATCACCGAAAAAACCCAAACCATGCTCAACCTAGCCACCAGTACAGCAACAACTCAAACCGCCGAAAAACCAAGCCCAACCTCAACTTGTTCACAACAGCCGTCTATCATTTTGAGAGACGGTTTACTAATGAGTGAACCTACCAAAGGTAAACAACCTATACAGGAACAACCTGCCCCATCCGCCTCAACACAAGCACCTGCACCGTGCCATTCGGATTTTGTGCAAAAAAACAAAAAACAAAAATTCAACATCCCGTCCGAACTTCACGTTCTGCAAACCCTTGGCTTATCGGAAATCCGTATCTGTGCGTTGATGAAGCAAGCGAGGCAAGCTGGAATCCCTAACACACTGGGAGCGATCGTTAAAACCACATGGTATCGCCTAGAAAAACTGCGCAGTTCCGCCTTATTTGCTTACCTAACCACGCTAATTCGACAACCGAAAGACTGGGTATCCCTTGCCAACAAACAAGAACAGGAACAACAGCAAGCCTTACAGGCACAAACTGAAAAACAGGAAACCACACATAAGCTACTTACCCTAAGCAAGCACTATGTGGGGCAAATGGCGTTGCATATTGATGGAAGGAACTTGGGTGTCTTGTTCGCTTCTGGTCAAACATTGTGGCTAAAGCATGTTGAACAAGGGATTGAGAAATTACTTCCTGTGAATAAATCGTTCATTGCCGCTTGGTTAGCGGGTCGAATTTCTTTTACTCCTTCAGCCGTAACGGCGTAAACAATTCAATTTACGACGCTTCCGCCACCCCGCCTTTTTGTGCCAACAATGCCTCACGCAAATTCCTCGCACGTTCTGTCCCAACTTTAGCGAAGCCACGGATGGCAGAGACGGTGGGTTTTAATTCGCCACGCTGCATGGCGGCGAAAAGGTCAGGAAATATCGGGTCTTCGGTCGCAGGTGGTGTTAC
Source organism: uncultured Rhodocyclaceae bacterium (assembly GCA_964578025.1). Classification (GTDB taxonomy): domain Bacteria; phylum Pseudomonadota; class Gammaproteobacteria; order Burkholderiales; family Rhodocyclaceae; genus CAZOBT01. Next base: position 4,518 of record CAZOBT010000181.1, read on the forward strand.
TGGGATTGATTCAGTATTTTCTGCTAAAAGTAGTACCGGATTTTCTGGCGTTACTGGGGGCGATTTTGTTGGAAATACAGGGCTAAAGCAGGCTTCGTTACTCGCTGGAGTAACGCCAGAGTAACGTTCTACTGTCACTAATGGCACAGCGTTACTGACGACATTGGTAAGAGTAACAACTGGCGTTGTCACAGCATCAATACCTGAATCGTCCTGCTTGATCTTGGTTTCGGTGCTTGTCGTAGCAAGTGGTTCGCTAATTGGCTCAGGTAATTTTGGAGTGGGTTGGGGGCTGTCTAGGGCGAGTCGCCACAGAATCACTGCAACTAATTCCAGCACCAAGGCCATAAACAACGAAGCAAAAAGCATCACCATTTCGGGATTTACACCCAACAACGCCCCTAAACGATGCGCCACCGGGTCGTTTTGCAGGCGGCTGATTTTTTCGGACTCGTTTTGTTTTTGGCGAT
>CAZOBT010000182.1:0-4945 GCA_964578025.1 uncultured Rhodocyclaceae bacterium
TTTGGCATGTTTTGCCAGTTTCATGAGGGAAAGCACGCCCGTAGCGCGTAATTGTTGCTGTTCAACTAACCAAGCTAATTCGTGTGGAATTTTGACTTTTTGTAGGCGTACAAAAGTTTCTGGTTTGCGGATGTTTTCAGAATGATTGTCGTTTTTAAGGTTCATTGATTTAGAGCTATCAGCGATGCTATCTAATTCGCTACTTTGTGCTTGTGGAGAACTCGCCGCTGGGTTGGTGTGGGCAAGATTCGGGGGGGCTGTAATCGAATCGGTACTACCTTTGGGGGTAGCCGCTGATGGCTGGTGATGTCCGAGTAACTGCAAGGCAGTTAACATTTTTTCTGTTGGGACAAGCGGCGAGCTAGAGCCTCGCAATTCTGGGCGAGCGGTTTGCTGGCGTTGAATAAAACCAAAATCCTCCAGCCATTTCACAGCGCGATGCACCGAACAAATAGATTTGCCTGATTCACTGGCTAAGCGGGCGCGACTGGCAAAGATTGCTGCGTGAGGTTTGGCGATATTTATCTTCTTAATAATCCGCATTACGATACGAATATATCCATCTGGCATATTTGTAAAGCTGTCGCCTTCCAGCAACATGGCACAGGCACGATTGATTACGGACGGGTAGGTAGTTTGGTTCATGGTAAGTTTCCTGAAAATTGAAAAAATTTGACCATGCCGAGAAATCCTGAAAAGTTGTTTTCGTTGCCCAGAAATGACTGAACCCCGCGAGGAGCGGGGTTCAGTGGGGGTGAGAGGTGGTCTGGCTTTTCTGGTGGCGGTTGCTTTTTGTTAAAACGTTTTAACAAGTCACCATTACCTTTTACGAAAAGGTCGATGTGATGATGTGCAAACGGGAGTTTGTTAAAACGTTTTAACATTTGAATTTAGCCTTGCTCGTGGCTGTCAGCGGTTGGCATTGGTTCTGCTAGATTAATGCCAACCGTAGACAACAAGCGTTCTAGTGCATCAATAAAGATTTCACGTTGTTCTTCATTGACTTTAATTGACATCTCAACCGTGTTGCCTTTGAGCTTGTAGCCGCCATTGGCGTAACGTACTTGGCGTGAAGCCGATGCGGTGCTAGGCAATGTAGACGGGCGAGCCTGCTTTAATTGGGTAGCAACGTAGGTCGTTAGCCATTTCACCGAAAAATCACCTTCGGCAAATTTTTGGGTCAGCGCGACAAGTTGTGCCTCTTCATTGCTTCCTAATGCGTCATTGAGGCGTTGTAAGTTGTAAGCCACGAGTGAACCGAACCGCTCTGGGTGTTTGCGGATAATGTCTGTCACCGCACGGGGCAAACGTGCGTAAGCACGATAATAAGTCAGCATGGTGCGCGACAAGTTGGCACGGGTGGCAAGTTCGGCTTGTGATTCCCCAGCTTGCAACAAACGCTCATAGAACATGGCTTTGTCAAAGTCACATTGTTGGGTGCGGCCTTCATTTTGCTCGTAACCAAACCATGCAGCTTGCCGTAAGTTCAGATCATTATGGATTTCTGCCACCAGCGTGTCTTGTACTTGGTGGGTGCGACAGGCTAAGACTCGTGTCCAGCCATCGGCAATAATGAAACGGTCGCTTGCATCAGGGTGAGGAATCACATGGATGGGATCATGCTGCCCTTGTGTACGCAGATCCTCTGCCCGTTTGCGAATCATCTCTTCGGTATAGATTTCGCGGGGGGCAAGCGGGTTGGCATCAATCAGATGAATCTCTAATTGCCGTAGTACCTTACCGGTATCGTAAGTCGCGCTTTGCTCAAGCAGGCTTAACAGGGTTGCCGAGCGTTTGGGTTCTAAAGGGGCGGGCTCGGGGTCGACATCAACCACCTGCGGCACAACCGCTCCCGCCTGAATTAAGCCAGAAAGTTTGATTGGGCCACGTTTCTTCATGGTTCAGGGCGAGCTGGTACAGGAAGACCGGGTTGGGTAATACCAAAATCGGTAATGAGGGATCGCATGACATCAATAATCGCATTTGCCCCGACCGAGCTTGATTCTGCTTCTACCAAGGGCATTGCGTCTTTGGCGTTACTATTAAGCTGTCGCGCAAAGCCGGAATATTGGGGCACGATCGAATCACACAGATAATTAGAGTATTTGGTGTACAAATATCCCATACATTCGCGCACATGTTTCATACTGGGGTGATAACGGTTAATGATAATTTGCATCCCAATATCGACCTTGGTCAGTGTTTTGATCTCGGCAAGGTTAGAGGTCAGGGATTCAAGTGCGCGTAAGCAACTGCCTTCTGGCTCAACCACGGTAACAATTTTTCCCGCTGTTTTTGCCGCGTAAGTAAACGACAAACCAACCGGTGTAGTGCCCGGGGCGGTGTCCACCACGATTACGTCAAAGTGCTCGCTGAAATAAGTTTTGTTTTTTTCAAGGAAAATGGCAACTCGCTCATGGCTTGCCATTGCCGTAATCAATGAGGCATCGGTCTCGGCAAGGGTAATGTCCGAAGGTAGAAGGCTTAAAAAACCGTCTGCGTAGATCGGAACAATGGCCTCGGGCAAATCGGCATCTGGGGTGAGCAGGTTCGGTTTGCGGATCAAAAAATGACCAATGTGCTTAATGCTTTGGTCACGGGCGGAATCAATCCCGAGCAAATTCGACGCTGTGGCTTGCGGGTCGGCATCAATCACCAAAACACGATAACCCGCCATTGCTAACGCTACCGCACAGTTCACCGAAATCGACGTTTTCCCTACGCCACCTTTGGTCATGCGCGTAACAATTAAGGGGGGTAAGTTGCCTGCATACGCACTGCTTGGCACGGTATCGGGGTTAACCCCGGCAGCGCGATACCGCGCTAAACGTAAATCGCTGGGGGTGTAGCGCATATGGTGCTGCCCAATCGGTTTTTCGCGACCAATCAGCGAATGTAGGATTTTTGCAGATACATCCAAACCACTCAGAGCCATCGCAACTGAGGTCTTAAAGTCAATTTCACGCGGCATAGCGTCAGCAATCAAAAATTATTTTGATGAATGGTAGACACTAACTTCCTACTTGACAAGTTTTTTGGTTTTTTATTTAAAAAACTTTTATAAAGGTAAGCAAGCCGTGTCCTTAATTTTTTCGATGGGTCTATGAATTGGGAAATTCCGCCTTGTAGTGGTCAAGTATTTTCGGACAGCTTGATAGGTTATTTGTCTGCCGGTTTGCGCTCGTAGGCAGAGGGTGGCAGGTAGCCCTGTGTTGAATGTAGTCGGTAACGTTTTTGGTGGCTTCGGCGTGGTTGGCGTAATTTTTTTGCCAGACACGCTCCATTTTCAGATTGAGGGAGAAGTGTTCCATCACCACCGCGAGGTAAAGCCAACCGCTGCGAGTACGAATGCAAGTGATGTCAAAGAGCCAAACGACATTCGCCGCTGGCGGCATGAATTGCCGATTGAGCCTATTTTCTACAATCGGCTGGTTATGGCGGCTATTCGTTGTGTGAATGAATTTGCGTTTCCAACTGGCGAATGCGTTGCTGCTCGGCAGTCAGCGGCTTCCCCTGTCCGGCCTGCCCCACCTTTTCGGCATCTACCTGAGCAACCGTCAGGCTGCCGAACGCGAAACAGTTCTACGAAGAGGTATAGGCAAGAGAAAGGGAAATGGAGGTCGCCATTTCCCTTTCTCTTATGGAACATCATGTAGTGCGATGCTGCCGCATCGAATCACATTACAAAAACAGGGGGTTATTTACCGTTTAGTAGAAAAAATTTTAGGTTGAAATTGTTCCCAAAACTCCGCCTTCATTGATATGTGCCACCAGTTTGCCATAGCGTACCGCCGATTTTTGGTAGGCTGTCGTAAACGCATTTGCCAAAAAATGGTGGTTGCCACGTTCGTAAAAGGCAAGAAGCCCAAAGGTGTAATCACGGCCTCGGATGTCAGAGAATGAGAACGGAGCAAGCGCGTTACGAACGAGAGGGATATTCATTGCAATCCGAGAGGTACGTTTATTGCCATCTTGGAATGGTTGAATGTAGCTAATAAACATCATCGTAAAAAAGGCTTGCTCATAGGGATTGGTGATGGCGTTTGCTTTTTCACAGAACAGCTCAAAGGTTTCTTTGAGTTGATGTGGGTTATCTGGCGGAATGTATTTACTGTCATCAAATTTAACAATGGTGGTACGTAATGCGCCAACCGCACTTGGGTCGCCGAGCAGCTCTTTAATCAGTAGGCTGTGTAGGTCACAGAGGTCGCGCTTAGTTAGCGCAAGTGTATTGCCATGTACTTTTAAAAAAGAAATGGCCTCTTTATGGTTGAGTACGATGCGCATTTGCTTTTCTGATAAGCCCTCCGGTCGTTCACCAAACTCAATCAGGGTTTTGGTATCTAGCCATGAAATGTTGACGTTCTCTAAATTGGATGAGGCATGGGTCAGGTCAATCAACAATGAGGCCAAGACTCGTTCGTAGAGCTTACCTTTCTCTTGCGCTTGGCTAATTCCTTCCACTTGCCCAACGTGTGCCAATAAATGCCGTTGTTCATCACTCAATAAAAAGCTGTGGTTGGGCTGGTAGTCGTTCAGTAGTTTGGGGTTATAACGCACCGTTTCTCGGTGATGAGGCGCGCGCGACAAGTCCCAGCGCAGATAGGCATCTGTCTCTTGATTCAGGCGATATGTTTTTTTCTCTGGCAGTAATAACCCAGCGGCAATTAGCTTTTTAATGTCCCGAAAGACGGTTGTTCTGTCTAAACCAAAGTCAGAAAAATCCCCAACTGACCTTGCTTCATTGGGACTTTCAAGAAACATATCAATAATTTTTTGTTGGCGTGTACTGAGTTCCATCGGCAGCTCCTCAAGATGTTGCAAACTATGTTGCAGCTTTGCAACGAGAAATGCAACATCCGCCACATGGTGTTGTTTTGCCTATACCTAGCTTTCCCGCTTGGACATTACGATGCGTAAAACCACCCCCATCGCCCGAAGTAAG